>JAZNLJ010000048.1:0-6232 GCA_045579005.1 Acutalibacteraceae bacterium
CTTTCTATCGAGGCTGAGGTTGGCTCAATCGGTGGCGAAGAGGATGGCGTGGTTGGTGCAGGCGAATGTGCTGACCCCGACGAGTGGAAAATGAAGTCGGGTCGTAGCCATGTCGTTCTGTGGGCCAAGGAGATGCAGAGCTGTATTGTCTTCCTAAGACCGCTTGGCCTCCGACTTCTTTCTATCGAGGCTGAGGTTGGCTCAATCGGTGGCGAAGAGGATGGCGTTGTTGGTGCAGGCGAATGCGCTGACCCCGATGAATGCAAAATGATTGCTGACCTCGGCGTTACAATGCTTGCAGCAGGTATCGGTAACATCCACGGTAAGTATCCCGAAAACTGGGCAGGTCTTTCATTTGAAACTCTCGCAGCAGTTCAGGAAAAAACAGGCACAATGCCCCTCGTTCTTCACGGTGGTACAGGTATCCCCGCTGAGATGGTTAAGAAGGCTATCACACTCGGTGTTTCAAAAATCAACGTTAACACAGAGTGCCAGCTTGCATTCCAGGAGGCAACAAGAAAGTATATCGAAGCAGGCAAAGACCTTCAGGGTAAGGGCTTTGACCCCAGAAAGCTTCTTGCTCCCGGTTGCGAAGCAATTAAGGAAACTGTTCGCGAGAAGATTGAACTCTTCGGCTCAAAGGACAAGGCTTAAATTTAAAACAGAGCCGTACGCCACCAGACGTACGGCTTTTTTTATAACAGTTACGGTGATTGATATGGCAGAACAAAAAAAATCTAACAACAAGTCTCGTATTGTAGTGCGGGTATCTTTTGGCGTGCTTGCAGTTGTATCATTAATTATAATGGTGCTTATCTCTCCATTCGGCAAGCGTCTTATGGGAAAAGAGGAAATTTCTGCAACGGAAGAAATTGTTGAAACAATACCCGGTGGAGTTGAGACGGAACCCCTTATTCCCGAAACAGCGAAGGAAACAGTTGCAGAAAGCGAAACACAAAACGGCACAACAAGTGCGACTCCCTCTGTATCAGTTTCTGTTCCCCAACCTACACAGCCTGTTGAAAACCCCTTGAAGAATTACAGCATATTCATCAATTCCTATAAATTCAATTACAGTGAAGAAAACGGTATAACAAATGCCGTTGCCAAAGATGATGAAAAGGTGAAAATGACTGTCACACCTAAGGGCGACGTAACATATACCGACCTTTGCGAAAAAGCGAAGTCAGAGCTCGGCGCACCGGTAAGCGACAGAAAGCTGCAAATTGCAAATGCCAACACCTGCTATTCATCTGAAAGCGACCATATCAAAACTACAGTTTTCTGTATTGATGACGGTAAGGGTGGCAGCATTGAAATCAGGTATCAGTACCCCACAGACCAAGACGGCTACGAGGAAGAGTTCAGATTTATGATTTCGATGTTTAAGGTGGATAAGTAAATACAGAATGCAAAAATAAAGGAACGCTACGCGTTGATTATAATGTTGTTGAAAACAACTAAGTAAGTGCAATAAAATAAACTTATTGACGGTCCCCCTCTCCTAAACCGGAGAGGGGGACCACACAACATTTTATTATTCCCTTTTAGTTGAATATTGTGACAGCATTATAATCAACGCGTAGCGTTCCGAAATTTAACATTTAAAATTTCAAATTTAAAATTATAATCGGCTTGCCCCTTAATTTCTGATTAAGTTAACCAGCCGGAGTTGGTATCCGTCCCTATGCTTTCCGTGCCGTAAAGGTACAAAACCTCGGTTATGCCGTTTTCTTTTACCAAATCGGAAACAGAGGTGCGGTAATATCTCATATCCACCATATAGATTTCCGAATACTGCTCTGCAAGGAACCCTGTAAAGCAATGGGCAAAGGAATCCTTTACAACAAGAATTTTACCGCCCTTTGCATCGGGGTTTTTGATTTTAGTGAGCGAGTGATTACCATCAAGGTAAACCGGATATTTATCAGCTTCCTCGAGTCTGTCGGTAAAGAAAACAGAGTCGCTCTTCACCACATCCTTGCCCGGCTCTGTGATTTCAACGGCAACCTTAAGGTCATTGTTGTACCACATCTCGATTGTATCGGGCTCTGAAAGCCAATAACCACCCTTTGAATATGCGGTGCCGTAAAAATCGGGCTCGGTTTTCACATCGTAATTCTTTGTAACAGTAAAGCCGTTTCCCTCGGCATAGAGCTTGTATAATTCAAACGCACCCGCAGAGGTTATATGATGGTCAGTTTTGTAATAAAGCTGAACGTCATTTTTTGTTTTATTAAAAGCTTCACGTACGTCAATAAAAGTCATTTCGCCTTTATTTTCTGCGATAATATCAAATATTTCGCCATCGGTGTATTCACCATGAACAGCAGGTAATTTATCATCCATAATATATCCGCATTGGGGCACAGCCATAATTGTTGCCGTCAGGTTATTTTTCTTTGCAAACTCAGAGAAATTCTGAATATTTTCAAGCGCTGTGCTACTACTCAATTCAGCAGGCGCACCGATAAGGTAACCGTCCTTGCCGTAATAAACAGGTGCGGTACTGTTTCTTCCACAAAGCAGATTGAAATATGAATTCACACCCACAAAGAAATCTCTTAAAGGGAACTGATCGGAAACAAAACTTTCCAGGTCCTTGGTGAATTTACCATCTGCCAGAGCTTCAAGTGAAATTTCGGGTGACTTTGCAAGAAGTCTCTTTTCATTTTGTGAGAATTCCTTTTTGGGGGCAACAATCAACGACACCGAAAGAATAAACACAACAAGCAGAAATGCCACAGAGGGCATTATGGGTTTTATTTTTTTAAACACAAAAAGCCCTCCTTAAAATCTGAAATAAAGGAATGGGTTGTAGCTTGAGCTTACAAGTGATGCTACGCAAAGAAGGAGCACAACCACACAAGCAATTGTTTCAAGAGCCCAACCGCCCTTTACAGAAAACACCTTGAGAATCAATTTCCGTGCAACAGGCAGGCTCATAAACCAGCCAACGGCAATAAGGGGAAGATATCCCAGCACAAGGGGTATTGCCTCTGTACTGATTAATCCGTTTTTCAGACTGAACATTGAACCGATATACTCGCCCATCTGTGCCATATCTGTAAAGTCAAATATTGCCCAGCCTAAAATTATAAGGAACAGAGCATAAATATGTGAGATGACTGCGGGTAGTTTTTCCAGACGTTTGAGCAGGAAGTATTTTTCCACAAGGAGAATTACACCGAAATATACTCCCCACAAGATAAAGTTCCAGGACGCACCGTGCCACATACCGGTGAGGAACCACACCGCCATAATATTGAACATATGACGAAGAGGCTTACATCTGTTACCCCCCAGGGGAATGTACACGTACTCCCTGAACCAGGTGCCGAGAGACATATGCCATCTGCGCCAGAACTCTGTTATGCTTTTTGATATGTAGGGAAAATCAAAGTTTTTAAGGAAGTCGAAGCCAAGCATATTGCCAAGACCTCTTGCCATATCGCTGTAGCCTGAGAAATCAAAATATATCTGCAAGGTAAATGCAATAATGCCGACCCATGCCCCGATAAGACCGCTTTCCGTGTCAGGCTTCAGCTCCGCCCACAGATTACCCATCTGATTGGCAATAAGCACCTTTTTCGCCATACCAACCATAAAAAGTTTTACACCGCGAGTAAACTTTTCCCAATTCTCTGTGCGGTGCATAAGCTGATTTTCAACATCCACGTACATAACAATAGGACCCGCAATAAGCTGAGGGAATAGCGCTACATACGTTCCCAGAGCAACAAAGTTTTTCTGCACCTTGCAACCGCCCTTGTACACGTCAATTGTATAGGACATTGTCTGGAAGGTGTAGAAGGAAATACCTATCGGTAATGGTATGTCTGGTGTTTCAAGACCGCTGAAAACAGGAATAAGCTTTAACGAGTCAACAAAGAAGCCTGCATACTTAAAGAATCCCAGCAATCCGAGATTAAGAATAACATTGACTATAAGCAATGCCTTTGCCTTTTTATGATTCTCTCTGTATTTTCCGATCAACAAACCGAAAACATAGTTCATCGTTACCGAGAAAAGCATCAGCAGAATAAATACCGGTTCACCATAACCATAGAAAACAAGGCTGACCGCAAACAGCATTGCATTACGGATTTTTTTGGGACATATATAATAAATGGGTAAAACAATGCTGAGATACACAAATATGAATATCAGACTTGAAAATACCATATCCGTTCCCCTTCTTAACTAATACAGACCAAAAGCGTTTGCACGGCAACAGCCTGAGCAAACGCTTTTTAATGCTCAAAAACAAATCAGAATTTTTCTTCGAACAGCTCTACCATACCTTCATTGTGCTCTGAGAAGAAAAGTGCAACGTAGTTATCCTCTGTCTCAACCTCACAAGCACTTGCAATTGCGAAGCTTTCTGCATCGTAGCTCTGTGACTGCTGTTTAAGGCTGTCAAGCCTTGCCTGAAGCTTTGCCTCAATATCCTTTGCGGCTGCTTCGTCAACTGCCTCAACCATAATAATCTCTGCAGGGAAAACACCTGTCATAACAATAAAGCTGCTCTGTGAAGCAATTGTATCCTCTGTGATACCATACTGATCAAGAAGCTTGCTGTTATCAAGGTCAATGGGATCCTTGATACCGAACTCTGCTATCATTTTGTCTTTGAGTGCGCCAAGCTCGGTTGCTGTTGCGGGTGCCTGTGCTTCAACAGAGGTATCCGCTGTTGCGGCAGTTGTATCAACAGGCGCGGCAGTTGTTTCCTCCTCGGTACTCTGTGAGCATGCAACAAGGCTCATTACCATTGTGATACACATTAAAATTGCAAAAAACTTTTTCATAATTTTCATCCTCATTCCATAATTACTTCTTCAAATGTTTCGCCTGCTGTTGTACCTTCAGTTGTGGGCTCCTTTACAGGCTTTGTAAAATACGCGGGCAAGGTATATTTCGGCTTGGTTGTATCGGGGGCAACAGTTGTCTCGGGCACATTAACCACAACCGTATGAATAACAACGGGAACCGTCTGTACAACCGGAGCCTGTGTCTGCTGAACATTGGTCAATTCTTCCGATACCTGTACCTGCTGTGCATCAGTCAGTTGCACGTAGGTCTGCTGAACACCGGGCTGTTGATACTGCACAGCCGGAGTTGCAGGCGCTGTGGGAATATGAGTATAAAGATACTCTGCCCATATCTTACACGCCTCGTTATTGAAGTGAATACCCATATCGTGAAGGTCACTGCAATACTCAGGGATAAGGTATCCTGTTTCATTTCTGAAAACAGATGCAACATCAAGATAGTACCAACCCCGCTCTCTGCAAAGTTCTGACAGTAAAGCGTTGTACTCATTGACAGTTTTCATATTAAGTGAACCTCTGTCATACGAAAGCGGAGTGACCGACTGCATATAAAACATTACGTCGGGAGATTTTGCAAGAATTGTATCAACAACCGCCTTAAGACTGTCAATACTTCCCTCGGGACCTGTCCAACCGATTTCGTTGACACCCAGCATAAGGTAAACCTTCTTTTTACCGGACATTGCAACACCATCTGCCAGAGAAACCTTCTGACCCCTGAATGTGGGGTGAACAGACTTGGGATTATCAAGTGACCACAAGGCATTACCAGCGCTCAGACTACCGGAGGTAAGGAATGTAGCTTCCCCGAAGCAGGAGGTTGCCATATTATAATAGGTAAGCTGAAGGCTTACAGAGTCACCAATGAAAACAGCATCATCAAAATAAGATGCATCAGCCCTTTCGGAATATGGCACAAAATAATGCACGTTGGGTGTGCGACGTTCACCGTGCTCATCAGGAAGGCTGACGTAATCAAAATGTATGGGTAGTGGCTCGGTAGGTACCGTTGTAGTCGCCTGAGTTGCAGGTTGTGCGGTTGTCATAACAGAGGCAGTTGATTCCTCCGTTGCGAACAAGGCTGACAGTTTTCCGTTACCGCAACCGGTAAGAAACAGCGCTACCAGAACAAGTGAAACCCCTGACAACACAAGGCGCCTTGAATAAAAGGCCCTCATTTTCATTCTCCCTTTTTCAATTTGTCGAAATATGACACATATACATTATATATAATAGCAATCAGAGGACTTTATGTCAATAAATATAGCGGATTTTCTCTATGAAAATCCGCTATATTTTGTATATAGTACTATGTCAGAATACTAAATAGAGAAGTTTTATTATACTCCCTCATATTCAAAAACAGTATCGTAGGTTCCGCTCTCAAATTCATATTCCTC
>JAZNLJ010000049.1:0-2644 GCA_045579005.1 Acutalibacteraceae bacterium
TTATTAAATTGTCCTCAAAAGAGGTGGCGCAGAGAGTGGGATTCGAACCCACGGTACGTTGCCGTACGACGGTTTTCAAGACCGTTCCGTTATAACCACTTCGGTATCTCTGCATATGTTAGCCTTGATATATTATCACACCTAATCAAAATTGTCAACCGATTTTTTAATCATTTTTTAAAATTCTCTGATGTTATGCCCTGATAAGCGCTTTTTTATTCAATTTGTTTTTCTCGGTTGTCGCTTATGGGTAAAATATTGTCTAAAAATGAGCATAATATATTATACATATTTTCCTTTTATTACAGTTGATTTTGTCGTGATTTTAGTGTAATATGTATAATCAGATAACTAAAAAACCACTTTTTTAGATTTTTTTTGGAGGATTTGTATGAATTATAAGCTTACAAAGAAGCAAGCAAAAGAGATGCTTGAAAATAAACTTCTCCACTTTTTCGGCATTTCAACCGAAAATGCAACGGATGAACAGTTTTATAAAGCAATCACCATGATTGTGCGTGATATGATGGTTGAGGGCAGGGCAGAGCTTTCCAAAAAAGCAGACACTGAGGGTAAAAAACGTGTTTATTACCTTTCAATGGAGTTTCTTATGGGTCGCTCGCTCAAAAACACTCTTTTCAATCTTAATCTCACAAATACTTTCACTAGTGTTCTCAAAGACTACGGAGTTAAGCTTGATAATCTTTTTGAGTGCGAGCCCGATGCGGGTCTTGGAAACGGTGGTCTCGGCAGACTTGCCGCCTGCTACCTTGATGCTCTTGCAACACAGGGCTACCCCGCAAGAGGCTACTCTATACTTTATGAATACGGCATTTTCCGTCAGAAGCTTGTTGAGGGCAGGCAGACAGAGCTCCCTGATAACTGGCTCCCCGGCGGTGAGGTGTGGCTTGTTCCGCGTGAGAGCAGCTCTGTAAACGTCTGCTTTGAGGGTACTCTCAACGAATGCTGGTATGACGATTATCACAGCGTTGAGGTTGTTGACGGCAACGTGATTCAGGCTGTTCCTTACGATATGTTTGTTGCCGGTAAAGACGGTAAGGGAATCAGCTGCCTTCGTCTTTGGAGCGCAAAAGCCCCCGAGTTTGATATGAAGTCCTTTAACCAGGGCAACTTCCTTCGCTCAATGGAGCGTCAGGCTATGGCAGAGGTTATCAGCAAGGTTCTTTATCCTATGGATAACCACCCCGAGGGTAAATCACTCAGACTCCGTCAGCAGTATTTCCTTGTTTCTGCATCAATTCAGGACATTATCCGCCACCATCTTCGTGAATACGGCACGGTTGACAATCTCCCTGAAAAAATTGCGGTTCACATCAACGATACCCATCCCACAATGGCAATCCCCGAGCTTATGAGAATTCTTCTTGATGAGTGCGGCTACGGCTGGGATGATGCTTGGCGACTTGTAACAAACACAGTTGCATACACAAACCACACAGTTATGAGCGAGGCTCTTGAGTGCTGGAGTGAGGAGCTTGTAAAACGCCTTATCCCCAGAATTTATGCAATTATCAAAGAGATTGATAACAGATTCCGTTCCTACGTGTGGGAGAGTACACACGATGCAGACTATGTTGAAAGAACGGCAATCATTTCCGGCGGTGCAGTTCGCATGGCTAACCTCTGTGTTGCCGCAAGCCACAAGGTGAATGGCGTTTCTGCGCTCCACAGCCAGATTCTCAAGGATTCACTTTTCAACGATTTCTACAGACTCACACCCGACAAGTTCACAAACGTAACAAACGGTATCGCTCACAGACGCTGGCTCTGCCAGGCTAACCCCAAGCTTACCTCATATATTACAGAGCTTCTCGGTAACGACAAGTTCGTTTACGATGCAGAGCACCTTTCAAAGCTTGCCGATTTCAAGGATGATGAAGCTGTTCTTGAAAAAATCGGTGAAATCAAAAAGGCAAACAAGGAAGCATTTGCAAAGCATATTCAGAAAAAGACCGGCGTCAAGCTCAACACCGATTCTATTTTCGACGTTCAGGTTAAACGACTTCACGAATACAAGCGTCAGCACCTCAATGCTTTCAACATCGTTTCCGAATACCTTGCGATTAAAGAAAATCCCGATGGTGATTTTGTTCCCAAAACATACATTTTCGGTGCAAAGGCTGCCCCCGGTTACTATGTTGCACAGCGTATTATAAGTATGATTCTTGCATTGGGCGAAATGATTGATAAGGATCCCGACGTAAAAGGCAGGCTCAAGGTTTTGTATGTCGAGGATTATAATGTAACAAATGCCGAAAGGCTTATGCCCGCAGCAGACGTTTCAGAGCAGATTTCTCTTGCAGGTAAAGAGGCAAGCGGAACAGGTAATATGAAGCTTATGATGGACGGTGCTCTTACAATCGGCACTCTCGACGGTGCAAACGTTGAGATTCACGAGGCAGTGGGTGATGCTAATATGTTCCTTTTCCGTATGCGTGCCAATGAGGTTTCAGAACTCAGAAAAAGCGGCTACAATCCTCAGAGCTATTACAATAATAACCCCCAAATCCGTAAGGTGCTTGATTTTATCAGCCGCGGAGGTATCGACGGCAAGGATTTCTCCGATATATCCGGTACAATTATTCACCACGATCCCTTTATGGTGCTTGCAGATTTTGCTGAT
>JAZNLJ010000050.1:0-12598 GCA_045579005.1 Acutalibacteraceae bacterium
AGGTTGCAGGCTCAAGCGGTTACTATGTTTACAGAAAAACAGCTAATTCAACCTGGACCCGTATAGCAACCGTGAAGGGTGTAAACAACCTCAGCTATCTTGATAAGACAGCAAAGAAGGGCGTAACCTACACCTACACAGTACGTGCATATTATGGCAGTACATTGAGTTCTTATTACTCAGGTATAAGCTGTAAGGATAAATATTAAATTAATTAAAGAAAAAGCAAAGCCTTACCGCCCTGACCCTAGGGCGGGGGACCATTCTACAATAGAATAGTTATAATTGGTGAGTATATTTCGGGTGAATATACTCACCTTTTTCTATGAGTACGGGCGGAATGGTGGCGGGTAGTTACGGTTGCTCCTTATCTTCTGTTGGATAGGAGTTTTGCTTTCGATAGAAATCTGCAATCGTTCAGACAAACATAAGGCTTCGTTTTACATTTAGTTAACCGCTGACACATTTTGCATTTTTCATTGAAATACATATATAGGTGTGTTATAATAGAGTGTAAAATTATAATCGGGTGATATTTTGAGTCGTAAGAAATGGGTTGTTTCTTCCTGCGACAAGGATAGAGCAGCGGCTATTGCCGAAAACTGCGGTGTAGAGCCATTTGCTGCCTATCTTCTGTGCGCACGAGGAATGACGGATGAATTTGAAATTGAGAGTTTTTTATATGACACGGACTTGATCGACCCCTTCACCCTGCCCGATATGGAAAAAGCCTGTGAGCGGATACATAAAGCCATTGACAGCGGTGAGCGAATTACCGTTTTCGGTGACTATGATGCTGACGGTGTTACGTCGACAGCACTCCTGTATTCATACCTGAGCTCCTGCGGTGCACAGGTTGATTGCTACATTCCCGACAGGGCAGACGAAGGCTACGGTATGAATAACCGTGCCATAGACATTCTCAAGGAACGAGGCACTCAGTTGATTGTTACAGTTGACAACGGTGTAAGTGCCATTGAGGAAATTGAATATGCAAAATCCCTTGGGATGGACGTTGTTGTGACAGACCATCACAGGGTAGGTGACATTTTGCCTGATGCTGTTGCGGTTGTTGACCCTCACCGTGAGGACTCCTTTTGCGAGTTTTCCGAGTGGGCGGGTGTCGGCGTTGCCTTCAAGCTTGTTTGTGCTCTCAGTGATGCGGACGGCTACGAACTCCTTGAGGAGTATGGCGATATTGTAGCACTTGGTACTATTGCGGACATCGTTTCACTTACAGGTGAGAACAGAATCATTGTCCGTAGCGGTATTGCATATATAAACTGCGCCATTGATGAAGGTAATCTGCGTCCCGGGCTTGATGCAATACTCAGGGAGAGCGGTAGTGAGGGTAATGTGGATGCGTCTTCACTTGCTTTCAGGGTTGCTCCGCGTATCAATGCTGCAGGCAGGATGGGGTCTGCTTACAGAGCCCTGAAGCTCCTTCTTGCACAGGATATTGATGAGGCAGCCGAAATTGCTCGTGAAATATCCGAAGCAAATGCCCGCAGACAGGCTATTGAAGGGGATATTACCAAGGAAGCAATCGATATTATCGAAAAAAATCCTGATATAAAAAACAGACGTGTTATTGTTGTCAATGGTCAGGAATGGCACCAAGGTGTTATCGGTATTGTGGCATCACGCCTTGTAGAACGGTATGGCAAGCCTTGTATTGTTATATCTCAGTCAGGAGATGTGGCAAAGGGTAGTGGCAGAAGTATTGACGGCTTTTCACTTTACGATGCGCTTTCCTATTGCGGTGATATGCTTGTACAGTATGGCGGTCACATACTCGCAGCCGGTCTTACTGTGGAGGCCTCACGTGTTGACGATTTCCGTGAGATGATAAACGACTATGCCGGAGGTCTGGTACAGCCTGTGCCTCAGCTTGTTATTGATTGCAAACTTAATCCTGCAAATGTAAGCCTTGATGTGCTCGATGCGATAAATTCTCTTCAGCCCTTCGGTGCAGATAACCCTCAGCCTCTTTTCGGCTTTTACAATATGGAGATTACCGAAATACAGCCTGTTGGTAAGGGTAAGCATCTTAAAATAGTTGCAAGAAGAAAAAATTTCTACGTTACTGCTATGCTCTTTTCAACTCTGCCCGAGGAATTTCCGTTCTCCGTGTCCGATAAGGTTGATATGGCTGTTAAGCTTTATGCTAACGAATATAAGGGCACAGTAAAGGTAAATATACAAATAAAGGATATCAGACCCGCAGATGCAGATGATGACAAGGTTATCGGAGCATTCAGGGCGTATGAAGATTTTTGTTATAACGGAAATCTTCCTGAAGGTGTTGTGATTGACCGTGATTTCTGCGGTAAGGTCTATAGATTTGTAAGATCATATAATGGTTGGAGCTTCGGTGAAGAAGCACTCTGTATCAGAATGGGTCTTTCCGAAGACTATATACTCAATTGTAAAATTGCTCTTGATGTACTCACAGAGCTTGAACTCATAAAATGTAAAGAGGGTAAATATACTATACCCGTGGAAACCCGCAAGGTTTCTCTTGATAATTCCGAAATTTTTAAAAAAGCTACAAGGTAAGGGGTGATGTGTGTGGAAGTGAATACAAGTGTTGAACTTATGTACAATGAATTGCGCCATCAGGTGGCTTCGCAGTTCAGCGTAAGTGAGGCAGAGGTTATTGACAAGGCTTTTTCTGTCGCCTGTGAATATCACAATGGTCAGATGCGCTCATCAGGTGAGCCCTATATTATTCACCCTGTTGCAGTAGCCAAAATCGTCCTTGAATATGGTATGGATTATCAGTCTGTTGCCGCTGCAATGCTTCACGATACCGTTGAAGATACGTCACTTACCCTTGAGGATGTGAAAAAAGATTTCGGGGCTGATATCGCTGCCCTTGTTGACGGTCTTACAAAGCTGGGCAAGGTTCCCCTTGATATTAAGGATAAGGAGGAGCAGCAGGCAGAAAACGTCCGCAAGATGCTCCTTGCTATGTCCGAGGATATCCGTGTTATTATTATCAAGCTTGCTGACAGGCTCCACAACATAAGAACTCTTAACTTCGTGGCACCCCAGAAGCGACGTGACAAGGCTCTTGAAACTCTGGAGATTTATGCTCCCATTGCACATCGTCTCGGTATCAGGGCCATCAAAGAGGAGCTTGAGGATAAGGCAATCAGCTTTCTTGATCCTATCGGCTACAAGGAAATTGAAGACGAGCTTTCAAAGCAAGGCAAATCCCACAAGGAATTTCTTGAAACAATCAAAAAGCAGATAAGTGACAGAGTGCACACCGTTGTGCCCGATGCCGCACTTGAGGCACGTATCAAAAGTGTTCACGGTATATATCGTAAGATGTATATGCAGAACAGAAACTTTGACGAAATATATGATATCTATGCCGTACGAATTATTGTGAATTCCACCATCGAGTGTTACGACTGCCTTGGTATTATCCACGATATGTTCACACCCATTCCAGGCAGATTCAAGGACTATATTTCTACGCCCAAGCCCAACATGTATCAGTCGCTTCACACTACTGTTATCGGCAAAGCGGGTATTCCCTTCGAGGTGCAAATACGTACCTGGGAGATGCACCATACAGCGGAGTTCGGTATTGCTGCCCATTGGAAGTATAAATTAGGTCTTAACGGTACCCAGAAATTCGAGGAGCGTCTCGCTTGGATTCGTCAGCTCCTTGAAGCACAGAAGGATGCCGACGATGTTAAAGATATTGTCAGCACCATTAAGAGTGATCTTGTACCCGAGGAGGTTTTCGTGTTCACTCCAAAGGGTGACGTTATAAATCTTCCTGCCGGCTCAACTGTTATTGACTTTGCTTATGCAATTCATTCCGCTGTGGGCACCAAGATGGTGGGCGCAAAGGTTGGCGGCAGAATCGTTTCACTGGACTATAAGGTGCAGACAGGCGAAATTGTTGAGGTTCTTACGTCCTCTCAGCAGGGCAAGGGACCGAGCCGAGATTGGCTTAATATTGTAAAAACAAGCAGCGCAAGAACTAAAATCCGTGCCTGGTTCAAAAAAGAACGTCGTGAAGAAAACATTATCGAAGGTAAGACGGAGCTTGAAAAGGAAATCAAGCGTAACAAAATGCGCTTCACCGATGAAGAGTATCAGTCCCTTATTGAGACGCTTGCAGAGCGTCAGCATTGCAGTACGGCGGATGATTTTTATGCGGCTATCGGCTATGGTGGTATATTCCTTACAAGGATTATGCCTTTCATAAGGGATGAATATCACAGGATTTCTATCGCAAAACAGCCTGAAAAAATTAAAATTCAGGAGGCAAAGCCCACAAAACGTGCCGTTGGTGAGGGTGTTTTGGTTGAAGGACTTGATAATTGCCTTATCAAGCTTTCCCGATGCTGTGCGCCTATTCCCGGTGATGAGATTATCGGCTTCATCACTCGTGGTCACGGTGTTTCAATCCACAAGCGTGATTGTACAAACGTGCCACGTGATATTACAAACTGTGAGGAACCTGAGCGTTGGGTAAGTGCACGCTGGCTTACAGGCAGTACCGATCAGGAATTCAAGGCGGGTCTTACAATTGCCTGTGAAAGCCGTGTTGCCCTTATGGCAGATGTAGCAACATTGCTTGCTGATATGCGTGTTATGATTAACTCAATTAACACACGCGAGCTTAAGGACGGCTCATATTATATTTATATTACAATTACGGTCAGGAGCACAGAATTTCTCAACACGGTTATATCAAGGCTCAAGACCATAAGCGGTATTACAGACGTAACAAGGAGCAGTAACTGATGAAAGCGGTTATTCAGAGAGTGCTTGAAAGCTCTGTCAGCGTAGATGGCAGGGTGGTAGGCTCATCGGGTAAGGGGTATATGATACTTGTGGGTGTTGCCAGAGGTGACACGGAGAAGCACGCAGACCTTCTTGCCCGCAAAACAGCATCCTTAAGAGTTTTTGAGGACGAAAACGGCAAAATGAATCTCTCTGTAACAGATGTGGACGGAGATATACTTGCTATATCACAATTTACTCTTTGTGCTGATTGCAAGAAGGGTAACAGGCCCTCGTTCACACCAAGCGAGGAGCCTGAAAAAGCAAAAGCTCTTTATGAGGCTTATTGTGAAAAGCTTAAAGAATACGGCGTAAAAAGAGTTGAGCAGGGCATATTCGGTGCGGATATGAAGGTTTCCCTCGTGAATGACGGCCCTGTTACCATATGCTTTGATACAGATATCTGGAGTGTGTGATATGGATGTTAAGTGTTTACCATTGGGCCCTGTAGCCGCCAACTGCTATATTGTTTCTGACGGTGCAGGCAATGGTGTGGTTATCGACCCCGGTGAATATAATTCCGGGCTAGAAATCGCAATAGAAAACGCAGGAATTACCAATCTTCGGTACGTTTTGTGCACCCATGGTCATTTTGACCACATTTCGGGAGTTGCACAGTTGAAGGAAAAGCACCATGAAGCCCGGGTTGTGTGTGGTGAGGAGGATGTACCTGCACTTTCAAGCTCCGTGCTCAGCCTTGCAGATGCCTTCGGGCTGCCATTTAACCCATGCTTTGCAGACAAAACTGTAAAGCATGGTGACGAATTCTCAGTTGGTGAGCTTTACTTCAAGGTAATAGGTGCACCGGGTCACTCGCCGGGTGGAGTGGTGTATTATTGCCCGGAGGAGAGTGTTATGTTCACAGGGGATACACTTTTTAAAAGAAGTATCGGCAGAACAGACCTTTACGGTGGTGAATATTCCACACTTCTCAGAACACTTGCAAAGTTTAAGAGTTATCCTGTTGAAACCGTTATTTATTCGGGTCACGGTGAAAAAACCACAATTGATTACGAATTAAAATATAATCCATATATAAGATGAATATTTATTGCATAAACCACAAATTTTTATATGAAACGGAAAAGCTTCTTTTTCTGTTTCTTCCTTTTGAAAAAAATAATTGCCTTGACACATTTGAGCATGACGAAGGTGACTATTTTTACACCCGTATAAATCGTGGGGCAGATGAGGTTTTATTTAAAATTGAGTTTTCATATAACGGTCAGGTGAAATCAGGGGAGAAAACCGTGCCCTCATCACGCTGTACCGACGAGGAATACGAGCTGTTGTCACTTGCTTATCCTATCCTCAGGGACGTGTGTGGTTTTGCCCCCGATTGGGGAATGCTTACAGGAGTAAGACCCTCGAAGCTGATGCTTAATAAAATTGATGAGTTGGGCGAGGACGGCGCAAGGGACTATTTTACAAATAGATTTTTTGCCACACCTGAGAAAACAGAACTTGCATTCAGCGTGGCAAATACAGAACTGAAGATTATTAAGGAGTCTCCTCAGAATTCCTTCAGCTTATACATAAGCATACCCTTCTGTCCTACAAGGTGCAGTTATTGCTCCTTCGTGTCACACGCTATCGGGACTGAGTCTGCAAGAAAGCTCGTACCGCAGTATGTTGATAAACTCTGTGAGGAACTGGAATTTACTGCAAAAAAAGTCAGGGAATCTGGTCTTATCCTTACCACTATTTATTGGGGCGGCGGTACACCTACAACTCTCAGTGCAGAGGAGCTTGACAGGGTAATGACCGTTATTGAAAATAACTTTGATATGACAAATTGCTTTGAATATACCGTTGAAGCAGGTCGTCCCGACACAATAACCGGAGATAAGCTTACTGTTCTGAAAAAACACTGCGTCAACAGAATAAGCATAAATCCGCAGACTTTCTCTGATAGAGTGCTTCAGGAAATCGGCAGACGTCACACCGCAGACCTTACCATAGAAAAATACAAGGATGCTCGCGAAATCGGATTTGACAGTATCAATATGGATTTGATTGCAGGTCTGCCCACAGATACAATTGACAGTTTTAAAAACAGTGTTGATAAGGCTATCGGGCTTGGTCCGGAGAACATAACCATACATACGTTAGCTCTCAAAAAATCGTCAACAATTGTTGCGGAGAATGAGTGCGACACCGTGAGTGCCGATAATATCGCAGAAATGCTTGAATATTCCCGCGAGGCACTCAAGAAAAATGGCTACAAGCCCTACTATATGTACAGGCAGAGCAAGGCTCTCGGTAATTTCGAGAACATAGGTTGGTGCAAAGAGGGTAAGGAATGTGCATATAATATACTTATGATGGAAGAATATCAGCACATCATTTCTGTTGGTGCAGGTGCTGTTACAAAGCTTCTTTCACCGGGTATCACGAGGATTGAAAGGATATTTAATTACAAATATCCATTTGAATATATTTCACGTTTTGACCAACTTTTAGAAAAGAAAGATAGAATAACTTCATTTTTAAGTGAGGTGTAATATGTCAAATATCAATAATACTCTTGAATATATTATTTCAAGCAGTGAAAATCCTATTGGTTTTATTGATGAAAGCGAATCTCGTTATGCTAACAAAATTTTGAAAATTGCAGAGCTTGTGGCAGAAAAACACGGGAATGAAATTATTATGCTGGCAGGACCCAGTTCGGCAGGTAAAACAACCACTGCAAAGCGGATAAGAATGGCTCTTGCCGAAAAGGGGATAGGCAGTTATACTGTTTCCTTGGATGACTTTTATCTCAATAACTGCGATTCGCCTAAATTCCCCGACGGCACACCTGATTTTGAAACTGTTTATGCCCTCGATATTGAGTTATTTAAAGAGGCTATGAACAAATTGCTCAATGAGGGTGAGGCGGATTTACCTGAATTCGATTTTCTTACGGGCACCCGCAAAAAAGAGTACAACCACGTAGAATTAGGTGAAACAGACGTTATAATTGTGGAGGGGCTTCACGCTCTTAATCCGATTATTACGGATTGCCTTCCTCAGGACAGATTGCTTAAGATTTACATTAACGTTTCATCGAGAATTTACGATAAGAATAACAATATCATACTCAACAAGCGCAATATGAGGTTTGTCCGCAGAATGGTCCGTGACTATAAGTTCCGTGGTAATTCTGTTGAGAAAACCTACGAATTATGGCTCAACGTTCAGTATGGTGAGGATATGTATCTGTTTCCCTTTAAGGACAATGCAGACGTAAAAATAAACACGATTCATCTTTATGAAACCTGTGTTCTGAAAAATGCTGCAATAAAGCTATTGAGTGAAATCGAAAAAGACAGCAAGTTTTATCTGCAGTCACAAAGGCTTATAAAAAGCCTTAGGAAATTCCCTGAAATAAGCTCAGACCTTGTGCCGGAGGATTCGTTGCTCCGTGAGTTTATTGGTGCAAAGGAGAAGTGAATGTAATGTCAGAAAAAGAAACTAAGAAACAAAATGTCCTGGGTGGTGCTATTGTCCTCGTTGTGGCAACTGCCCTTGTTAAGGTTATCGGTGCTATTTATAAAATTCCTCTTACCAGTATTATCGGTTCATTGGGCAGAGGTTATTTTGCTTCAGCATATAATATCTATACACCTATTTACGCAATTTCCATGGCGGGTCTGCCTGTTGCAGTTTCCACCATTGTTTCAAGAAACGTGGCTCTCGGCAAATACCGTGACGTTAAGCAGGTGCTTAAGGTAACTTTTCCTTTATTTCTGCTTCTCGGTCTTGTGGGTACGGGTGCAATGTTCGTTGCTGCCAAGCCTTACGTTGACAGCGTAGGCTCACCCCTTGCACTTTACAGTGTGTTTGCAATTGCTCCTTCAATCCTTTTCTGCTGTGTTATGAGTACATACCGCGGCTACTACGAGGGTCTGAGCAATATGTATCCCACAGCCATTTCACAGGTTATTGAGTCCCTTGGTAAGTTAATTTTCGGACTTACTCTTTCAAAGTTTGTTATCGATTATTCATTCAAGCAAATTGATGCAACAGGCGAGGTTTTCGGAACTGTTATCAATCAGGAGTCGGATACCGCTATTGTTTACGCTATGTCAGCGGCAGCGGCTATTATAGGTGTTACACTCGGTACAGTTTTTGCTTGTATCTACACAATCCTTCGTCACAAAATTAAAAAGGACGGTATAACACAGGAAAAACTTGTGAACTCACCTCTTGCAGGTACAAAGAAGTCAACAATGAAGGAGATTATTGCCATTGCAGTTCCCACGGCAATAAGCTCACTTGTGCTCAATATCACAAACTTTATTGATACTTGGATGATTCAGAATCGTCTCGAAAGTGTTGTTGTAAAGCATTTTGATGAGATTATGTCTATTTATGGTGATTCAATCACCGCCGCAAGCGTGGCAAAGGAGAATATCCACACATTCCTTTACGGTGCCTACGACACAACAATGGACTTCAAAAACCTTGTGCCAACTATTATGATGACACTTGGCGTAAGTGCTATTCCCATTATCTCAGGTGCAATGGCTAAGAAGGACCACAAGCTTGTAGGTGAAACAGTAAACACTGTTTTTAGAATGACAATGCTCATTGCACTCCCTGCAGGCGCAGGCTTTATGGCGTTGAGTGAGCCGATTCTTACATTGCTTTATAAGGGTACAGCCAATGAACCAGGTATTTCGGTTGCTGCTCCCGTTATGGCTCTTTATGGTCTTATGATGGCAATTCTCACGTTGTCTGCACCACTTACAAATATACTTCAGGCAATTGGTAGAGCTGATGTTCCTGCAAAATCACTTGCACTTGGCTGTGGTATCAAAATCGGTCTCAACTATCTTCTTATCGGAATTCCATCAATCAACATCAATGGTGCTGTTTTCGGTACTGCCGCATTCTACCTGTTCTGTATTATATATAACTATGCAGTTCTTAAAAAGGAAACAGGGGTTAAACTTGATCTTAAAACGGTTATTATCAAGCCCCTTGTTGCATCTGTTCTCTGCGGTGTTTCTGCATACGGAGTGTATGCGCTTGTTTCAAGGGTTGCGGGTCTCGGCAACACACTCGCTTGCCTTGCGGGTATAGCTGTTGCGGTGTTGGTTTATGGTGTTTCTGTGCTCTTGATGAAAACTTTGGTGAAAAACGACGTTTTAATGCTTCCTAAGGGAGAAAAAATCGCCAAAATACTTGAAAAATACAAACTTATCGTTTAATATATAGAGGAGATAAACAAAAACTATGGCTATTGACTTTGAGTTTAAGGACAGATATAACTTCCACGACCTGGTCAGGATTGTAAGGGTTCTCCGTGAGCCCGGTGGTTGTCCCTGGGATGCGGAGCAGACTCACCAATCAATCCGTGAGAATTTCCTTGAGGAAACTTATGAGGTTATTGAAGCAATCGACACACTTAATCCCGAGCTTATGCAGGAGGAGTTGGGTGATGTGCTTCTTCAGGTTGTTATGCACGCGGACATGGCGCGTGAGGATGGTTGGTTTACCGTCGATGACGTTGCAAACGACATCTGCCAGAAACTCATTATCAGACATCCACACGTTTTCGGTGATGTTACTGTCAGTTCAACAGGCGATGTTCTCAGGAATTGGGACGATATCAAGCGTCAGACCAAAAAGCAGACCACACAGAGTGAGGCTATGGCGGCAATCCCCGCTACTTATCCCGCACTTATGAAGGCACAGAAGGTTCAGTCAAAGGCTAAAAAAGCAGGCTTCGATTGGGACAATGCACAGGGTGCATTCGACAAAATTGCCGAGGAGACCGCAGAGCTTAAGGAAGCGCTTGCAAAGGGTGACAGTGCTGCCGTTGAGGATGAGCTTGGTGATTTACTCTTCTCCGTAGTAAACGTTGCACGTTTCTGCGATTGTGAGGCGGAAACAGCTCTCGACAAGGCGACTAAAAAGTTTATGACACGCTATACCGTGACCGAACGTCTTGCACGTGAAAAAGGTATTGATATGAAGGAGTCACCCATTGAAGTTCTCGATGAACTGTGGGAGGAAGCCAAGAAGGAACTCAGGAATAAACAGGTCCACTAAAAATCGGTAACGATTTGGAAAATAAAAAAATCTATTTTGGAGGAATTTTAAAATGAACAAAACAGATCTTGTAAATGCAGTTGCAGCTGCAGGTTTCACAAAGAAGGACGCTGACAAGGCAGTAGCAGCAGTTTTTGGTGCTATTGAAGATGCACTCGTAAAGGGTGACAAGGTTCAGCTTATCGGCTTCGGTACATTCGAAGTACGTGAAAGAGCAGCTAAGGAAGGCCGCAACCCCAGAACAGGCGAAACACTTAAAATCGCTGCTTCTAAGGTTCCCGCTTTCAAGGCAGGCGCAGCTCTTAAGAACGCTGTTAAATAATTCATTTTTAACTAACATAAAACCTCGCAAGGTAATCCTTGCGAGGTTTTTTCTTGTGTAAAATAAAATTTAATCTGCAACGATATTGTTAAGCCAAACCTTCTTTTTAACCAATGTAAGTCCTACAATAACCTTAATGATATCAATTAACTGTACCAACAGGAATGTGGTGTGAATGGACAAATTGAATACGTAATAGAAAGAAAAAGCGACAGGAACGCTTACGCACATTATGAAAACGCTGTCCATAAGGAAGGTTACCAGAGTCTTACCGCCGCTACGTATGGTGAAATAAGATGCGTTTGCAAAGGAGTGAACAGGCAGGAACCAGGCGCACACTCTTATGAAATATGCTGCAAGCTCCTTCGACTCGGGTGAGGTATTGTAAAGCAAGGGTACCTTATCACCAATAAGGAAAACGATAACACCGATAAATAAGCTTATCAATGCCGAGAAGGTAATCAGCTTTCGGTCTGTGTCATAAGCCTTCTCAAATTCATTTGCTCCCAGTTGCTTGCCTACAATAATACCGATACTGTTGCCAAGGGCGATAAATGCGATGTTGGCAAGATTCATAACTGTTGATGAAATGCTGTAGCCTGCTACCACGGATATGCCGTACAGACTGTATGCTACGCTGAGAAGCGACATACCAAGTGACCAGAAAAATTCATTGAACAAAAGGGGCATACCCTTGATTGTGATATCCTTGAAAATCCTGCGGGGGATAGAGAAGCCTTTGAACAATCCCTTGAAGTATGAGAATCTTGAACGCTTTTTGATGGTATAGATTACAATGAAAGCACATTCAACACATCGTGCAATGTTTGTGGCGATAGCGGCACCGACAACACCGAGCGCAGGGGCACCCAGCTTACCGAAAATAAGCACCCAGTTCAGTAATACGTTTACAAAAACAGCAGAAAAGCCACCAATCATCGGGGCTATGGTTTCACCTGTTTCACGCAGAGAGCTTGAAATAACCTGTGTTACACAAAAGGGAAGAACTCCCCACATATAAGCATTCAGATATTGCTTTGCATAGCTGAGCGTCAGTTCAATACTGCCACCGTCGTTGCTTTCGTGCAGAAACATTTTTATAAGCGGGTCTTGAAAAACTGTGAAAACAAAGAGACCAACACCCATAAGGATAAGTGTTATTATCAGCTTGTACCTTACGGTGTAGCGGATTCCTTCCGAATCCTTTTTGCCGAAAAACTGAGCGGTGAAAATACCTGCACCACTCAAAGCACCGAATACTGCAAGAGCAAAGACGAAAACCAGCTGATTTACGATTGATACACCCGACATCTGTTCTGTACCAAGATTACCTACCATAAGATTGTCAAGCATACTCACGAAGTTGGTAATAAGGTTCTGAACCATAATGGGCAGGGCGACCGTCATAACCATTTTATA
>JAZNLJ010000051.1:0-4702 GCA_045579005.1 Acutalibacteraceae bacterium
TACAGCTTTGCAACTCCTTGGCTCACAGAACGACATGGCTACGATCCGACTTCCCCGGTATGAACGCGGCTATCCGTGCCGTTGTACGCAGTGCTTGCGAGAGTGGTATGCGTGTTATGGGTATTCGCCGTGGATATAAAGGTCTTGTTGAAGGTGATATGTACGAAATGAATCTTCGTACTGTGTCCGACATTATTCACCGTGGCGGTACAATGCTCTACTCAGCTCGTTGCCCTGAGTTTGCTGAGCCTGAGGTTCAGGATAAGGCGGTTGAGGTTTGTAAGGAGTTTGGTCTTGATGGTATCGTTACTATCGGTGGTGACGGAACATTCAAGGGTGCTCGTGCACTTACTCTCAAGGGTATTCCTTGTATCGGTATTCCAGGCACAATCGACAACGACATTGCATCATGCGACCACACAATCGGTTATGACACAGCTCTCAATACTGTAATGGATATGGTTGACAGAATCCGTGACACAACAGAGTCACACGATCGTTGCTCAATCGTTGAGGTTATGGGTAGAAATGCAGGCTACCTTGCTCTTAACGCAGGTATCGCTGTTGGTGCAACCTGTATCCTTATTCCTGAGGTTGATTATGATATTGATTCATATATCATCGAGCGTATGAAACGCACTCAGAAGACAGGTAAGGAGCACTTCGTAATCGTTGTTGCCGAGGGTGTTAAGGGTATCGATTCTGCTTCTCTTGCGAAATATATTGAACAGAAAACAGGCGTTGAAAGTCGTGCAACAGTTCTCGGCCACGTTCAGCGCGGTGGTTCTCCCTCGGTTCGTGACAGAGTTCTTGCTAGTCAGATGGGCTTCTATGCAGTCCAGCTTCTCAAACAGGATATAGGCAACCGTGTTGTTGCTACAAAACAGGATCAGATTGTTGACTATGATATAATTGAAGCACTCAATATGAAAAAGTCAATTGACCTTGAGCTTTACAGAATCGCAAACGAAATTTCTATCTGATTATTGAAAAATTGACTGAGCAGGAAAAATCCTGCTCGGTTTTTTATAACTAAATTTTACAATATTAAAAAAGCCTTCGCTACACAAATTAAATTTGTGGTGCGGAGGTGTTTTTTATGAAAAAAAGTAAAATTTTATATGGCTTATGTTCCCTGATGTTATCCGCGGTACTTATGCTGACCGTGTTTACGTCACCCTCCTTTGGTGATACAGCCTTTGCCGATGTTAAAATCGAGGGTGTAAGCGGTCAGCTCGGTGTTATTCGCGACAGACTTTTACATCACTTTACCGAGGAGTCCACAGAAGGGAGCAGCAATGATGCACTCCTTGAACAGGTTTACGCAGGCGGATTTCCTGTGGGTCTTAAGTTGTATGCAGACGGAGTAGTTATTGTGGGTACAGAACCGGTCGACACAGAGAATGGCTATATAAATACTGCGGATAAGGCAGGTCTTGAAGTAGGGGATATCATAAAATATGTAAATGGAGAAAAGGTTGTAACCAACAGCAGGGTTTCACAGATAATTGAGGAGAGCTATGGTGACATTATTGAGCTTCAGGTTTTGCGCGGTGGCGAAATACTTACCTTTTCATTTAATAGTGAGTATTCCATAAGTGAGGGTAAATTCAAGGCGGGCATATGGGTACGCGATAGCTCGGCAGGTATCGGCACGGTTACCTTCTGTACAAGGGACGGACTCTTTGCCTCTCTCGGTCACGCGGTCTGCGACATCGACACAAAGGATGTTGTTCCTATTTCACAGGGAGAATGTACAGAGGTGAGTATAACGGGCTTCACAAAGGGTGTTACAGGTAAGGCGGGAGAACTGTGCGGTGTGCTTGAAAGTGAGAGGACAGGGGACGTGTACAGTAACGGTGAATCAGGTGTTTACGGTAAGTTTGATGATTTACCTGAAACGCAGATGTTTCATATTGCACCAAAGGAATATGTCAAAACAGGGGAAGCATATATTTACACTACTCTTGAAAACAACATTACGGAAAAATATACGGTCAATATAGTCAGCATCAATCCCGACACACCCGACAACAAGAATCTTGTGGTAGAAATAACAGACCCGTCACTCCTTGAAAAAACAGGTGGAATTATACAGGGAATGAGTGGTAGTCCCATTATACAGAACGGAATGCTTGTGGGCGCCATAACCCATGTGTTCGTTGATTACCCCGCCAAGGGCTACGGCATATATGCCGAAACAATGCTTCATAAGCTTGAAGGGTACAGGGAGAGTTGATATAATAAGGTTAATATAGCAACCTTTACAAATAATATAGCGTTTGTTTGTATATTTTTTTAAAAATGCCACATTAGAAAAATATACAAAAAAACGAGAAAAAACGAGAAAACAAGAGTTTGCGTTTGGTATTTAAAAATTCTGATAAAAAAGTGTTGACAACCCTGTATTGCTGTGATAATATATCAAGGCAATGCGGGGTATTTATGCCCCAGAACTATTTCGGAGGTAACTGTTATGTCTACTTATATGCCTACAGGCAAGACTGAGCGCCAGTGGTATGTTCTTGACGCAGAAGGCAGAACTCTCGGCGAGGTTGCTGTTGAAGCTGCTGTTCTTCTTCGCGGTAAGCACAAACCCACATTCGCTCCTCACGCTGATTGCGGCGATAGCGTTATCATTATCAACGCTGCAAAGGTTGTTCTCACAGGTAACAAACTTGAGGACAAGTATTATCACCATCACACAGGTTACATCGGCCATCTTAAATCTGTAAAGTACGGCATTCTTATGAAAGAAAAGCCCGAATTCGCAGTACAGAAGGCTGTTAAGGGTATGCTCCCCGATAACACACTCGGCAGAGCAGCTATGTCTCGTCTTCGTGTTTATGCAGGTGCAGAGCACGAGCAGGCAGCTCAGAAGCCTATCGTAAGAGAATTTTAAGGGAGGAGGCAATTAATTATGTACGAAAGCAAAGCATATTTCTACGGCACAGGTAGAAGAAAGAAATCAGTTGCTCGTGTTCGTGTTTATCCCGGCACAGGTAACGTAACAATCAATGACAGAGATATCGACGATTACTTCGGTCTTGAAACACTCAAACTTATCGTTCGTCAGCCTCTCGCTCTTACAGAGTCACTTGAGAAGTACGACGTTGTTTGTCGTGTTTCAGGCGGCGGTGTTACAGGTCAGGCAGGTGCTATCCGTCACGGTATAGCTCGTGCACTTCTTCAGTCTGAGGATGATGTTCGTCCCATTCTTAAGAAAGCAGGTCTCCTCACTCGTGACCCCAGAATGAAAGAAAGAAAGAAATACGGTCTCAAAGGCGCACGTCGTGCACCCCAGTTCTCAAAGAGATAATCAGTATTATTTCATTTCCCGACTCCTTGCAGAAATGCAGGGAGTTGTTTTTATGTGTAAAAATGTGCCATATCTTTTATCTTCTTTCGGTTGACACAATACATTACTGTGGAGTATTATATTATTGTTGATTTTTAATATCCGGAGTTGATATATTATGTACATAAATCCCGAAACCTATAGCGTTCACCCGGAAGCGACTGCTACGGAAAAGGAAATGCAATGCTACCTTTTTCTTGAGGAAAACGGAGTGGAATATATCCGTGCCGAGCACGATGAGGCGGCTACAATTGAACTCTGCGAGGGTGTTGAGAAGATAATTGATGCAAAAATCTGCAAAAATCTTCTCCTCTGCAACCGTCAGCAGACCGATTTTTATATGCTTCTTATCCCCGGTGATATGCCCTTCAAGACAAAGTATCTGTCGAAGCAGATCGGCTCATCAAGGCTTTCTTTTGCAAGCGGTGAACAGATGACTGAACTCCTCAATGTTACACCGGGCTCGCTTACCGTGCTTTCACTTATGTTTGATAAGAAGCAGAAGGTAAGGCTTCTTATTGAAAAGGGTGTTTTTGAGGATGAATATTTTGCTTGTCATCCCTGTGTGAACACCGCAACTGTTAGGTTCAGTATCATTGATTTGAAGAATAAGGTTCTGCCGAAGCTTGATCACGAATATACAATAGTTGACCTGGAGTGTCCCGAAGATGAAGGCTGATGCAGTAATATTTGACCTTGACGGTACAATCCTAAACACACTTGATGACTTGAAAAACAGCGTGAATTATGCTCTCAGGAGTAATAATCTGTCTGAGAGAAGCCTTGTTGAGGTACGGTCTTTTGTAGGTGACGGAATAAAGCGACTTATTGAACGCTCTGTTCCTGGTGATACGGACGAAGCCACCTTTAACAAATGTTTTGCAGATTTCAAGGAGCATTATAAGGATAACTCTGCAAATAACACAAAGCCCTATGAGGGAATTATTGAGATGTTAACCGAGTTGAAAAAACGAGGATATATGTTGGCTGTGGTATCCAATAAAGCCGATTTTGCAGTGCAGACACTCATTGCAGATTACTTTGACGGCTTTTTCAATTATGCCGTCGGTGAGCGTGACGGTATACGTCGTAAGCCTTATCCCGATTCGGTGATATCCGCTCTGAGCTTTCTCGGAGTTGATAAAAGCAAAGCGGTTTACGTAGGTGATTCTGAAGTTGATGTGGAAACCGCCCGCAACTCAGCTCTCCCTTGCATTGCCGTGACCTGGGGCTTCAGAGATAAAAATGTGTTAGAAGGTCTTAATCCTGAATATATTATAGACAAACCGTCACAGCTGACGGATATTCTTGAATAACAGAGGTATTATTATGAAGGTATTACTT
>JAZNLJ010000052.1:0-53885 GCA_045579005.1 Acutalibacteraceae bacterium
CAGAGACGGCTTCCGTTTCCTTGCTGAAGCAGGCGCAGACTTTATTAAGGTTGGTATCGGTGGCGGTTCAATCTGCATCACCCGTGAAACAAAGGGTATCGGTCGCGGACAGGCTACTGCACTTATTGAGGTTGCTGCTGCTCGTGACGAATATTATAAAGAAACAGGCATTTATGTGCCGATTTGTTCAGATGGTGGTATCGTTCACGACTACCATATGACACTTGCACTTGCAATGGGTGCAGACTTTATGATGCTCGGCAGATACTTTGCTCGTTTTGATGAAAGCCCAACACCAAAGCTCAACATTAACGGCACATACGTTAAGGAATACTGGGGTGAAGGCTCCAACAGAGCTCGTAACTGGCAGAGATATGACCTTGGCGGTCAGTCAAAGCTTTCATTTGAGGAAGGCGTTGACTCTTATGTAACATACGCGGGCTCACTTCACGACAACGTTACAAAGAGTCTTTACAAGGTTAAATCAACAATGTGCAACTGCGGTGTGCTTACAATCCCCGACCTTCAGAGGGATGCAAAGCTTACACTCGTAAGTGCAACAAGTATTGTTGAAGGTGGCGCACACGACGTTACACTAAAAACAAGCACAGGTAATATCAGATAAATACACTAAACCCCGATGCAGTGCATCGGGGTTCTTAATTTAAAATGATAAAATTTAAATTGCAGACAATACGTGCGGCTATTATAATTGCAAATCGTAAATGGCAAATTACAAATCATATATTACTGCGTGTCGATTATATTTCTGCGAAAAATCAACTTATCGTAGTGAACGAGTTACGCGTGCAACGAGATTTCGATACCATCTTTATTGCGAGCATAAATGCGTAACTATGGCAAATCTATTGTTTGCGAAAGCATTATAACCCGCACTTTGTCGAATATTTTAAATTCTGTATTTTTCACTTAGCAATTTCTTCCATCTCAACAACCTTTGCAATAAAGTCGGCTGATTTCTGCATACATTCCTTTGCAAGCTTATTGTGACCGAACTCAAGGTGAAAACAATGGTTATTGTGAATACCTTTTACGTGGTAATCGTCATAATAGGGCACGTGCGCTCTCAGTTTTTCTGCCATAGGCTCACCCTGACCCTGACACACAAGGTCGTCGTCTGCCCAGCAAATAAAAGCAGGACACCACTTATCATTCACGAAATTTGTAGGTGCCATTTCATTGTAGTACGGGAAGTCGCTGAAATTCGAAAGGTCACTCTTAAGGTCGAAGTCACCCACAACCATCTGAGCAGTCTTTGGTATAACACCTAAGAGCCTGCCGCCTTTAAGGAGAACTTCAATATCATAAATACCGCACATAAGCATAATCCCTTTGAAATCCACGTTGATTTCGGGAGCACCCACTCGCTGACGAAGTTCATCGTCATACTTAAGTGCGGTAAGGTATGCGGTAGAAAAGCCGCCCGAGCTGTCCCCTGTGACAAAAATATTATCAAGGTCAATATTATATTCCCCCGCAAGAACTTCAACAAAGTTTGCAGCATTCACCACATCGAGTACGTATTCGGGAAAAGCAACCTCAGGTGGCATACGATAATTGATACAGCAAACAAAATAGCCCTTATCCGCATAATACTCGCTGATACTCACACGGCACTTTTTATCCCCCATAATAAATCCGCCGCCGTGTATGTAAATGATGACAGGATGCTTTTTTCCATCATTGATAATATCCCTACGGTAATATAAATCCAGTTTATTCATAGAGTTATCGTCATAGGCAATGTCTCTGATGCTGATAACGTCCTTGAATCTCTGCATATTTTGCGTAGGATAGCAGATACCGTCAATAGCCTTAAAAACAACCTGTGCACGATTCATCATAATTACCCCTCCAAAGTAATATACACAATGTTCATTCTATGTTCATAATATTACTTTTTTATGGAAAAATCAACACAAATTTACACCTTTTCTATTATTTGCTTTTCAATATCCTTTTTTAGTTTCAGGATTATTCTTTTTTCCAGACGAGAAATATAACTCTGTGAGATACCAAGCTCATCAGCAACCTCTTTTTGAGTATGCTCCTTTTGACCACCCATACCAAACCGCATATTCATAATAAGCCTCTCCCTGTCGGACAAATCGTCCATACACTCATATAAAATACGCTTTTCGTCCTCCTGCTCAATGTTGTCATTGATTTCAAGCCCATCACTACCGAGAACATCGGACAGAAGAAGCTCGTTGCCGTCCCAATCCACATTCAGTGGCTCATCAAGTGAAATGTCCGAGCGTTGCTGACCCACCTTGCGCAGGTGCATAAGTATCTCGTTCTCAATGCACCGCGAAGCATAGGTTGCGAGCTTGATGTTTTTATCCGGCTTGAAGGTATTGACAGCCTTTATAAGTCCGATTGTACCTATTGAAATCAAGTCCTCAATATAAACCCCCGAGTTTTCAAATTTTTTAGATATGTAAACCACTAACCTCAGGTTATGCTCAACAAGTCTGTCGCGGGCATAGATATCCCCTGTCTGCAATCTTTCCACAAGGTCATCCTCCACCTCTTTCGGGAGTGGTGGCGGCAGACTCCGCGGGCTGTTTATGTAAAACAATCCGCAGGAAAACAGCCGCAACAGTTTACTTTTTACCTCGGATAACTTTTTTAAAAATGCTTTCATCATTCGCTGACCCCTTCCAATCCAGATCATATATGCTTTTATTTAAAATGACACTGTGTTCATCATCCCTTATTTCGGCAGAAATGCCTATTGTGACCTTTCCCGCGTCCGCTTTACTATTATTCTTTACAAGCACCACCCTTTGCGGTACAAATGCGGGCAATAACCCCTTGCCTGTTGCAGTTGCACAGGGCAGGACTCTGTAATACGGCTTAAGGCTGTCGGGTGGTGTCTTTGTACAATCGCCTTTCAGAAAAGATATTTCGTCATAGGTGAATAAGGGTGAAGCATCCTTTTGCCCCATAACAAAAACAGGATTGCCGCTTAGCCCGTCACGCAGAGAGTTGCCTGTATCTACAAAGCCCTTGAGTGTCACTTCACTCTGACGGAACGTAATCATTACGTCATAAGTATCATTTACGGCAGAGTATCTCAGGAAAAGCCACTCAAACAAGCTAAATGCTCCGTAAACAGAAAAAACAACACCGATTAAATATGTAACGCTCATATCAAAGTACACAGCCCCGTTGTTGAAAAACACATTTTGCGGCTTAAATGTGATATTTATAAAATATACCGCACCACCAAAAAGCACGCTTACACCGAAGAAGCTACCGAAAAGCTTCAAAAACCGCTTAAGGTTATCGGGCATAAATGCTACTGCGGTAATTACCCCGCACACGAAGAGTTTATACAGAATATTGAGCAGCACGCTCCCCTCTTCAAAAAAAATCACCACAGAAGAAACACCCCCGATAAATGAGGCGAGGGCTACTAAGAATCTGTTAGTGGGAGCACTGAAAAGCACCCGCACGCACACAATGAAAATATAGGTAATCAATATATTGATCGAAACAAGGACGTCTGCATAAACAGTTACCATACCATCACCCTTAATCATTATACCCGAAGCCCCTTAAATCTTTTGTCGCTAATAGTCGGCAGAAAAAATTTATTGACAACAAGACAATTTAACCTTAAAATTTAATCAGGTGATATTATGTTTTTTTACAAAAATGCAAAGGTTATTTTCTCCGACAAAATCCGTGATAAGGTTGTTGTGGTAAACGAGGGTAAAATCGTTGATATCTGTGACAACTTTGAAATCACAGATGGTGACAAGGTTGTTGATTGCGAGGGTCTTTACCTCTCCCCGGGTTTTATCGACATACACGTTCATGGTGGCGGGCAGAAAAGCGCTATGAGTGAAAACCCTGAGGACATAGTGGAAATGGCGCAGGCCCACTTAAAATACGGCACAACCTCAATTGTCCCCACCACTCTTGCCGCACCTATTTCACAGTTGGAAAAGGTTACTTTATCAATAAAAAAAGCATCGGAAGCTTGTTCCGATGCAAATATACTTGGTGTTCACTACGAGGGACCTTATCTGTCACTTCAGTACAAGGGTGCACAAAGTCCCGAAAACATACTCAACCCCGTGAGCTCAGCACCCGACCGTCTGTTCGAGTTGTGGGACAAGATACTCATAATGGGTGCCGCACCTGAGTGTGATGGTGTATTGGAGCTTGGTGATAAGCTCCGTAACAGAGGAATTGTACCTTCAATCGCTCACTCTGCCGCAAGCTTTGAACAAGTAGAAGAAGCAGTAAAGCACGGATTCTCAGACGTGACACACATTTACAACGCTTGCTCAAGCTGTTTTAAGACAGGTGTTTTCCGTACCGCAGGTGTCGTGGAAGCGGGTCTTACGCTTGACGAATTAACAACACAGGTTATCGGTGACCTTCGTCATCTGCCACAGGGCTTGTTAAGACTCATTTACAAGTGCAAAGGCGATGACAGAATGTACCTTATAACCGACGGACTTGAGTTTTCCGCATCGGATATGGAGGAAAATACCGTTTACACACAGGAAAACGGTATGAAGGTAATCTATGAGGACAACGTTATGAAACTCAGTGACCGCTCCGCTCTGGCAGGAAGTGCGGCAACACTTTCCGACTGTGTAAGGAATATGTATAAAACAGTAGGTGTGCCACTTTATAGCGCGGTAAAAATGGCTTCGCTCACCCCCGCCAATGTTATTGGGTACGGCAAGTGTAAGGGCGCTATTGAAATAGGCTACGACGCAGACCTTATTACCTTTGATGATGATATAAACATCAGGAATATTTATCTTTAACAAGAAAACAAAAACGGCAGTTTATCGTTTTTTCGGATAAACTGCCGTTTAATTATTATTTAATACATATTTGCATAGCTTACTATGCCGTTATAAATACCTTGTGCGATGTATTTCTGTCCATTTGAGGTGTTCATCATTGCTCGCTCCGATGAATTCGAAATAAAACCAACCTCAACAAGCACCGAGGGACAGGTCTCAATCCTGGTTACACGGAAGGGATAGAAATGACAGCCGTCATTTTCAAGCCCATAATTAAGGTTATTGCGCACCGTTGAGGGTAACTGCACTGAAATACACTTTGCAAGGGGTCCCGAATAGTTTTTGTAATAGTAAACCGAGCTTCCCTTCGCACCTGTGCTTGTGGAACTGTTCAGGTGGATTGCTATATACATATCGGGGGCGTTTTCCTCTGCCCATATTCTGCGCTCCTTGATATTAGGTACAGGATTCACATTCTTGTCGTAGGTGAAAACAACCTTTGCGCCCGCGCCTTCAAGCTTCGACTTCAACTGAAGTGCAATCTTGTATGCAATATCACACTCTCTCAAACCGCCTGCACAAGCACCGGGGTCGTCACCACCATGACCGGGGTCAAGCTCAATAACCTTTCCCTTAAGGGATGAAAAATCCTCTTTAATATCAAACACAAGATAGTTATTTGCATTATAATATACCTTATAACCGAAGAACACACCCTTGTTTTTAAGATATATTCTCAACGTTGCAGTTTTGTTGGTGGAATCCACAAACCACCTACTACCTTTTATAACAACGCTTTCGGGATAATACTGAACGTTTTCGTCAACGCTTGTGGTGTTATAGAATTTGATATCCATAAACTCCGCAGTAAACTTATCATCTGCGTTGTTATAAGGTCTGCTGTCATATCCTGACACATAGCTTTGAGGAGTCAAGGTAACCGTAAACGGCACCTTCCATTTCATGGCAAAGAAAAGCGAAGTTGAGTTTTCATTATATTTAGCACTGTTATGCAGAGTTATAGCGTTGGCAGGCATTGTATAGCCACTGAACACCTTACAATCACTTTTGGCAACCTTACCGCCTGAATTAAGATAAACGTAAGAGCCCGAAGTCTTGGTAACGTAATCAAAGGTACCCTTCACCAAAGGTGTGTACAAGGGGTTGGAATAATCACCGCTTGCTGATTGCGGTGTACTTTCGCTATACGGTGTTGTAATTTCGCAGAAATTCACCTTCTGTGAAGAGCTATGCTTACTGTATGGTGTTATGTGAGTAATTTTCGGAAGATTCTTTTCAGGATCAATATCTGCACATTGCTCAAGAATCCTCACAACATCCTTTGTAGATATACTGCCATCGCCATCCATATCAGCTCTGTATTTTTCCATAACGGACAATTTACCACTTGACGTTGCGCCCTTCAATGCAATAAGAGCATCGTTTGTAAGTATCTTACCGTCACCGTTCACGTCGCCCATACTTGCGGCACCTACGTTCACCGCCATATATGAACCTAAAATACAAAAGCACAATATAACCGCAATTACTCTTTTTGCACTTTTCAACTGATTCACCTCAAGTTTTTACTGTTATAGATTGCTTTTTATAGCCGAGCGGGTACCCGAGCCAACTACACCGTCGACATCAATGCCTGCATCTGTCTGGAATTGCTTTACTGCCTTAAGTGTAGTGGGACCAAAGTCTCCGTCAATATCTGATTCGTTCAGATAACCAAGCTGCCACAGGTGCCATTGAAGCCACTTGACACCGTCACCGCCTGAGCCTGACGATAAGGTATTTGTAGGCTCTGCATAAGGGCAGGTTGTAATTGTATCTGACGTTGAAACCACTATGTAATCCCGGGATGCGTAGCCTGTGTATGTAGTACCATCAAGCACAAAGGTGACCTTGTGCCAACTATCCGTGGTACTGAGAATAGTCACCGTGAAGCCGTTAGGTAAAGTGCACAGAATAGTTGCGCTAGTGTTTGGCTCCTGACGGATATTAAGTGCGTCACTTACCTTTACCGTACCCGTCTTTGATACCTGTGAAGGTGTACCCGAAGTGGTAACGCTCACGGCAGAAGAAAATCCTGAATACTGAGCACTACTGCCTGAGCCCTTATATGCTTTGATTTTATAGGAATATTTTGTACCGGAAAGCAGATTTTTATCCGCAAAGCTGTTGGTGGTTACATTGCCCACAAGGGTATATGCACTTGAAATGCCACCGCTTCTGTATACCTCGTAGCCTGTACAGGTAACTGAATTCCATTTGAGAGTAACCGTATTGTCCGTATAAGAGGAAACAGCAAGTCCGCCTGGTACGGAAGGAGGCGTCTGGGCAGTAAGCTCAGGGCAATAAAGTGAATAAACCTTCTTGCCGCTGACAGTTTTATACGCTCTCACCTTATAAACTGCGCTACCGCCTGAGGATATACCCGAATCGGTATAACTTGTGGATGCAGTTGTTTTAACAAGGCTGAAGGAGCTACCCGATTTTTTGTAAATCTCATACCCTTCAGCACCCTCCATTGTCTGCCAGGTAAGTGTAACTGATGAAGCTGTTACACTGCTTACACGTGCTATGGGGTAGCCTTCGAGGAATCGCTCCTCTGCAGTAAGGTTACCACCGGGCATATCAATGAAAACAGGGATTGCAAAAATCTTTTTGTTTGCCATAATACCGCCAGCTGTATATGCTCTGTATGATGAATAAGCCTCCTGGGCGGCGGCGCGCACATTAGCCATATATTCGTGATTATACAGGTCACCCGATGCAGAGTTCACGTTAAACTTCTGCAGATAGCCTGTGAACTGATATTCGGAAAATCCTTTGTAAATGTATTGCGCACCGTAATAAATACTCTTGTAGGGGTTGTTCCATGGTCTGCCGTAGGTAGTGCTTATCGAAACCGTACTCTTTGCCACGTAGCCTGTGTAGCTTGTACCACTGACGGTAGTCTTAACCTTGTAGAAGTTGCCTGATTCACCCAGATAGTAGAGCTCGTTACCCGAGGGAACTGTACAAAGAAGCGTTGAGGTAGATGCTGTTTTATACAGTTTTGCGGTCTGAGATGTGCTCATATATCCGTTTGCCCACTCAAGCCCGTCAAGAGCACCTGTATAAGCACCAATATTGTAGTAGTTGTATATACCATTGTAAGGTGAACATTTACCGCTTGAGCCGCCTGCATAGGATGATGTGGATGAGCCAACCTCCTGCACTATCTTGGATGCAAGATAATAAGCACTCATTCCGCTGTCCCTTGCTGCTCTCATAATAGCCTCAGAATATTTAACGGGCTGACCGTTTTCCGTATATGTACAAGTGTTACCCGATACATCAAGGTACGTAATATGGCTGTTATACATCCATGTGTTTCTGATTATTGTTTCTACCGCATCCTGTGTCTGTGATTCATCATAGGCGGTGCTTTCGAACTGGAATATGTATTCCTCGTTCAGGAAATTGCGCGGGTCAAGGTAATATGCAACCGCCTCCTCAGAGGCGCTTACCCAACCACCTGCCTCCTGTATAACACCGTGACAAGAACTGCAGGAGCATTTGTACGACGCCTGCACGTCAGGTGAAATAACCTGTTTTTTGTGAGGAGTCCGCTCTCCTTTAAGAGCATCACTCCATTTGAGCCCTGTTACAAAGGGCTTGAACACCCACGCAGGATATGCCTTGTGGAGTGCGAGCAAACTTTCGGTATATGATTTTGGGAAGCCTGCATCAATAAGGCTCTGTACATATTCCGAATCGCCCTGCGGTATCATTGCCGCAAGGAGCGTCTGACGAGCATCCTCTGTGGAGATAACACCGTCACCGTCCATATCTGCCGCTGTTTTTTCGTTAGCAGTAGCAGTTCTCTGTCGGGCGGCAATCTTAAGAACAATAATGGCATCCTCCGTGGAAAGAATACCGTCATTGTTCACGTCACCCTTTTTATAGGCTGCCTGAGCAACGGGTAATGATAATATAAATGAAGTACATATTGCTAACGCAATAATTGACTTAAAAAATCTTTTCATAAGTACCTCCCGTGTATTAGCGACAACAAAAACACCGCTATATTGACAAAAACACTTTTCTATCATCATTTTACCACAATTTATTGTGTTTTATTTTTCTTTTTGGGAATTTTATGTTACGATTTAGTAAATATTGTATTAACTAATCCGAACCGAGCAAAAACTGCCCTAAGCCTGAGCTTAAGACAGTTTCATTCGTTTAACAGCTATAGTCATCATCCAGTGTATCAATACCAACACAATCGGTATTATAAATGCTTCTTGCGGAGAAAAGTGTCTTCTGTGCTTTGGTGTGTTCCTCCTGCTCGGAGACAACCTTCTTGTTATAGTGAAGCATAATCATAAAGCACATAAGAGCATTAAGGAAAAACTGTACAAGGCACATTATCTGCATTGCCGTCTGTGATGAAAAGATATTTACCACAAAATCACCGAAAGCGGTGACACCATACTTTGTAACGGTGTAATTGAGTACCTTGTAGCCGTTATAGAGGACACCACAAAGGAAGGATGCACTTTCCACAGCAAAAAGCCCCTTTGTGTTTATATCCCTGATAAGGAACCACAGGGATGCAAGAGTAAGAATAAAGCCGTATGATGCAACCATATTTACCGCGCCCATAATAAGCCTCGCGGTAACACCGCCCACACCTGCAGGAGAGGTACTGAGCACCATTGTTTCCACAGCAGCTTTGATATATCTGAAAAGAAAAGCAAAAACCAAAAAGAATTTTAATATTGATGTTCTTTTCTTCTTCACATAGTCGCGGCTACGCTTGTAACCAACACCTTCACCATTGAAAGCGAGAAAGCCCATTATAAGCACAGCATAGAAGCTGATATTCGACAACCTCTGCCCCAAGTCCGCCAACTGAGTTACCTCTGTGCCGAAGTAGGTAAGTGCATTTGTAACAAAGAGCAATATGCTTGATATCATTAACAGCTTTGCGCTGTTTGACAGATATTCCGACTTAGTCACGGCTATCTCCTTTCTTTGATATTGTAAAGTGTTATGTTTATATAAGAACTTTACTGAGGAACGACTTTAATCTTTCTGATTGAGGATTGTTGAAGATATCGTCCGGTGTACCCTCTTCGATAATAACACCCTCGTCCATAAATATAACTCTGTCTGCAACCTCTTTCGCAAAGCCCATTTCGTGAGTAACAACAACCATTGTCATACCCTGCCTTGCAAGGTCCTGCATAACGTCAAGAACCTCACCGACCATTTCGGGGTCAAGGGCAGACGTAGGCTCGTCAAAGAGCATTACCTCAGGCTCCATACAAAGAGCGCGGACAATGGCAATACGCTGCTTCTGACCGCCTGAAAGCTGACTCGGGTATGCTTCCTTTCTGTCAGCAAGACCAACCTTAAGAAGCAATTCCTCTGCCTGCTTCTGCGCCTCTTCCTCAGACTTGCCGAGGATTTTGGTGGGGGCAAGAGTCATATTCTTAATGATATTCATGTTGGGGAACAGGTTAAAGTGCTGGAACACCATACCCATTTTCTGACGATGTTTATTGATGTTTGTTTTAGGTGCTGTGATATCTGCACCGTTGAACAGAATCTGTCCCTCTGTGGGAACCTCAAGGAGATTAAGTGAGCGCAGGAGTGTGGATTTACCGCTACCTGAGGGACCTACAATAACAACAACCTCACCGCGACGGATTTCACAATCGATGCCATCAAGGGCTTTTACAGTACCGCCTGTATAATGCTTTTTCAAGCCTTTAACTTCAATAATGTTATCGTTCACTCTTACGCAACCTCCTTTCAAGCTTACCTACAAGTGACGTAAGCAAGGACACGATAATAAGGTAAATTGCCGCAACTGTAAGAAGCGGGATGAAATACTCAAAGGTTCTGCCTGCAATAACATTACCTGACTTTGTAAGGTCGCTTACACCAACGTAGCCTGCAACAGAAGTCTCCTTGATAAGTGCAATAAATTCGTTACAGAGTGTGGGAAGAACTGCCTTAAACATCTGAGGAATGATTATGTAACGCATTGTCTGGAAGTAGTTGAAGCCAAGACTACGACCTGCCTCAAACTGACCGTTATCAATAGACATAATACCTGCGCGGAAAATCTCCGCAACGTAAGCACCTGAGTTGATACCGAAAGCAAAAATTGCAACGGGGACACCATCCTGTGCGCTTACGAAAACTATAAAGTAGCAAATCATAAGTTGAACAACAACAGGAGTTCCGCGGATAACGGTAAGGTAAACCTTACAGATTGCATTGATGACTGCAAGCACGCGGTAGCCGATGCCACCACGAAGTTTCATTGTCTCTTTGTTTTTATCATAGGATGAACGGATTGCGGCAACGATGATACCGATAACAACACCGATAAGCAATGCACCCGCGGTAATTTTTAGTGTGTTAAAGAAGCCTTCGATGAGCAACTTATACCTGTCGTCACCAAGAAAGACAAACTTTAATTCTTCAATAAATTCTGTCAAAACCTTCTCGACCTTTCTCTTATAAAAAGCAATAAATAAGGGCGGAAGAACCGCCCTTACTGTATTCGGGAAAAATTATTCAGCCTTAGCTTCCTCAACAGGAATGTACTTCTCGATGATGTTCTTTACTGTACCGTCAGCAATAAGCTCGCCGAGAGCCTTGTTAACATCTGCCTGAAGCTGTGTGTTCTCCTTTGCGAAGCAGATTGCATAATCTTCAACTGCATAATCAGTTTCAAGAATTGCAAGACCTTCGTTAGCATCAACGTATGACTTTGCAGGAGCGTTATCGATGATTACGCAATCAACCTTACCTGCGATAAGTGCTTGAACTGCAACTGCACCGTTGTCGTATCTTGTGATGTTCTCCTCACCGAAATCATCAGTAGCGTAAATATCGCCTGTTGTAGTAGTCTGAACACCAATTTTCTTACCTGTAAGATCGTCAATTGACTTTATGTCGCTACCCTCTTTTACAATAACAGACTGAATACCTGTTGCGTAAGAATCAGAGAAATTAACTTTTTCGAGTCTCTCATCTGTAACAGTAAGACCTGCCATACCCATATCGTACTTACCTGTCTGCACGCCGGGGATGATTGAGTCAAATGCGATATCCTCAATCTTGAGCTCCATACCGAGCTTTGCTGCAATAGCTTCAGCGATTTCTACGTCGATGCCCTTGTAGCCGTCGCCCTCTTTAAACTCATAGGGAGGGAATTCTGCGTTTGTTGCCATTGTGAGAACCTTTGCCTCTGTTTCGGGAGCCTGTGTCTCCTCGGGCTCTGTGTTACCGCCGCAGGCTGCAAAGCAAACAACCAATGCGAGAGCAAGTACGATTGAAGTAATTTTCAAAAACTTTTTCATCCTAAAAACCTCACTTTAATTTTGAGACTTACCGCCTCATTGCTTGCATTATACACCGCTCACACCAAAAATGCAATAGTTTTTAATATTATTACACTATTATACATTCGAGAATGAATAAATACCCGATTTAATACATTGTTCAAAATTTCCTTATATACAAACAAGAAAAATTGTAGTATAATGTCTGTGATTATAGTGATTGGAAGGAGTTTTATATGATTCTGCTTATATTGTTGGGTCTGACTTTTTTCATTCAGCTACTCTCTTCGCCCTGGTTTGTTATGGTTGAAACCTCGGCAGGAAATCGCAAGGCATTAAAATACCGATTACTCTGTATGGGGATTTTTATTGCAGACACGCTCCTATGCGGTGCTATTGCAAAAGCACACACAGACCCTTATTTCATACTTATAGGCTCAGGTATGCTCCTATCCCTTCTTGCAGGGGTGCTCACAAGCACACTTAAGCACAAGGGTAAGGAAGCCTTCTTCGTGTTGCAGTCCGTAGTAAATCTTCTGTACACGTCAGCATTCATTTTTCAGCTACATAGTTTATATACCATAGGCACGAAGGAGATTATTTCCACTGCCATTGCCCTTGTTATCTCACTTCTGCTCACCCCCTTTATATGCAGAAAAAAGAAAAAACTCCAACTCCTTTCAATTTTATCCGTTGTAAGCTCCTCACTGATGTGTGCAAAGGCTGTACACCTGGGCGTGCTGTGTCAGCAGACCAATCTTCCCATTATGCAAGCGGTAAGCTGTGCACTTATTATGGGTGCTTTGGCACTGACCTTCTCGGTGCTGTTAGCCACACGTCAACGGATTTCGCCCCCGCCACAGGGCAAGCCACAATTACCAAAATACTGTATGTACTTCTTCGGGCAGATGTTAATTGCCTGCACCATACTCATTTGTGGAGGTCTCAGATGAAAAAGTTTTTATCAATCGCACTTGCACTTTGCATTATGGCGATGTGTATTCCCTGCACACTTGCCGCCACCTATAATGGTTTTGTATACGAGGTAAACAGCGACAACACAATCACAATCACAGGCTTCAATGACTTTTCCACCAACAACGTGGTTATTCCCACACAGATAAGCGGTAAAAATGTTACTGCAATCGGCCAGGGGGCATTTCAGCTTAAATCCAACATAACGAATGTAAAAATTGCCGACACCGTAAAATCTATAGGCACAATGGCATTTTACAGCTGTCAGAACCTCAAATCTGTTACCCTTGGCAACGCAACCACGTCAATCGGCGCAAAAGCTTTCAACACCTGCAAGTCACTTACCTCAATAAATTTGAAAAATGTTCAGACCGTCGGCGAATACGCATTTTACGGCTGTAAAGCCCTTGCGGAACTTAACGGTGGCTCAACCCTTAAAGTAATCGGTAAAAATGCCTTTACCGATTGTACCGTCCTAAACTATATTCGTTTCGGTAATGCTCTGCTGTATATCGACGACTACGCTTTTTCAAACTGTACACAGATAACTAATCTTCAATTCCCGGACACTCTCGGCTACATCGGTAACAGTACCTTCAAGGGCTGTACCGCGCTTACCGCAGTTACTTTCGGTTCGGGTGATTTGCAGATAGAGGCTTATGCCTTTGAGAACTGCACAAGCCTCCTGGAAATAGAGTTACCTGATAATATAGTATCTATCGGCAACCTTGCTTTCGCGCTGCGTGCCGCAAACAGCACACAATTTTCACACAACCTGAAAATTCACTGTTCCATGGACTCAGCAGGCGCAAAATATGCTAAATACTATAACGTATCCGCAGAATTCACCGATATGGGTGTAACAGTTGCTCTCTTCGGTGACATTGACGGTAACGGCAAAGTAGATACTAACGATGCACTCAAAGCTATGCGCATTGCCACCACAATTGAATATCCCTTGGATGATTACAGCCTATTCCTTTGCGACCTTAACACAAACGGCACAATGGATACCGGCGATGCTCAGCTGATGCTCAGAAAAGCCGCAGGCATTGTATAATCATTCTTTTTTCACATAGGCCTCAAAGCCTGCTTTCCTCAGAGCACTCACACGCTCATCAGCATTAACCTTCTCATTGAAGGCACCCGCTCGCACAACATACAACGTTCCGTCATCTGACGGGGCGTTGTTTTCTTTTTCAGAAGCATCCTCATCAATAATTTTCACACCGTAATAATCGCAGATACCCTTTGCAATAGCTTCACCGATTGCATTTGTATTATTGATTATAAACTGAGCACCCTCGCGTGTATCATGGAATTCGCACTCACAATAAACGCTGACAGCATTTGTATTTTTTATTTCATAGAATCCGGGGTAAGCCATAAGTCGCTCGGCACTTCTGCCGGGTGTAATGGGAGAAAGCCTGTCAAAGACCGCCTGTCCAGCCTTCTTTCGTTCACCTGTCAGATTGTACAAAAGCACAGAGGTACCCCCGGTCACATTATGAGCAGCAGTTGCATTGGTGTGAATTGCCACGTGCATATCCGCACCGAAAGCGTTACTCTCGGCTACACGAACATACATATCGCTGTTATATCGCACCTTTACCTGAAAACCTTGCTTCTGCAAAAAGGCGACACACGCCTTTGCAATTTTTTCGCATTGCTCCTTTTCATTTGTTCCACCCACAGCATAGACATTGTCACCCTGACTGCTGGGTGAAATATAAATTCTCTTAGGCAAATCATTTCACTCCTTCCGTTACCTTACACTCATCGCAAGTTTTGTAATAGGTCATTGCTCTTTCACTGTCGTTAAAGCCCTTTGTTGTGGGGTCAACCACCACACCACAGAGTGCGAGGACATTTACCGCCATTGTTATAAGCTCCGTAATCTGTTGTTCCTTAACAGAAGGTACAACACCGAACAACGACAACAAACTGTATGCAAAAGACACAATCAGCACAGATGCGCTGAAAAGAAATGTCTTGTTCCTTAATCTGGCTTTAAAATTTATTTTCATTTTTCCTCCACAATTAATACGCCCTATATATCATATTCATCTATATCAAGGATGTTAAAATCCTCGCTTCCCGCGAAAACATCAATAAGTTCATTGTAGATACATTTGACCTCACCGTTACCTCCGCAGGCTATGTAACGCTCCCCCGCTTTTATTCTCTCAGAAAGGGGCATATACGGTGACATTATTTTGAGTTGTTGGATTGACATATAATTATCCTTGTCGTGACTATCCTTCTGCTCAACCCACTTTTCCCAGGAGCGTATGAATTTATATACCTTTATCATAAATGCGGCAATTGTTACCACCGCAGCAACAACTGCTCCTGCAGTAATTATTTTATCTGCCATACTGCACCTCACACGCTGCCACCAAGTGATAACACGGCATCAACCAGCCTTTCATAAGCCTTATTTGTATCCCTATTATAAATACAACTGACAGTATTTCCAAAAGTACGGGATGAAACCACGGTTGTGGGACTTACACTTCTGAATGATGTGATTTTACCTGATTCATCAGGTATGGCACACTGCGTTTCAACAGCCACCTCATAGCCGGTAGCCTCCGAGCCCCGTTCAAGTTGTGGGCATACGAGCTCACCTATATAGTCCTTCTCTTTACTTATAAAGATTATAACCATCCATTCAGCTCCCATTGGCACTGTGAAGTTTCTGTTTTCAACACCTGAAATATAGGTAATATAATTACCGTCTGCATCGTAAAAAGATGCCTGAATACCCGACCCCTGTGTTATACGCTCTGCAGAAAAAAAGTATTTTTCGCCCGAACAGACCTTAAAATCGATACCGGGACCATACCAGGCGTTGGCACAAGGAATGGTGTAGGTATCAGTTTTTTCATCGTACTCCCACGAACCTGTATTTTTCTTGTAATATCCGCTGGCTGCCATTGAAAGAAATATATTGTTGCCTGTAAATTCGTGACCCGACATACCAAAATCTGCAAGGGTACGACCTTTGAAGGTAAACATATTTTTCCCTCTGCACTCAATAGTACTTCCGACAGCGCCGTCACCTGAAACCGTAACATCAAGATAATGCGTAAGCGGTGACACATCGGAGATTTCTACGAAGTCTACACCCGCTTTTATCCCCTTTATAGCGTTGGCATTATCGGTAACACGACTGTTGACCATTTCACGAACAGACTCAATAGAATCTGATAAATTGCGGATATCGTTCTGTATCTCCTCCGAAATCTCATTCAATCCGGATATATCTCCCTTGTTATCCTGTATATTATCGGACAATGCACTTGCTCTCTCCTGCAATTGTGAGATATCTCCCTGAATACGGGATATAGTTTCATTCACTATACCCTGTTCTGTAATCAAAGAGTTAATATCGACCGCATTTTCATCCACACGACATTCGACCCTGTGCACCTCTGCCTTCAGTTCACTTTCCAAAGATTCCATACTATTGCTGAGGGCATCAATATCTGCAGCAAGCTCCGTTTTCACCTGTTCGGTCTTTTCAGACTGTGCACAAATACCCTTATAAACTGCAGCAGCACTCGGGTATTGCAAATTCGTAGAGTCTTTACCAATCGAAGTTACCTTATTTGCGGTTTTTTCTGTGCTTTCACGGAGAGAAGCAATATCCCCAAAACAGCTACCTAATAAATTTCCCACCTCTGCAAGAGCCAGATTAAGAGCTCCTGCAGAATACACCTGGCTATCAGTGAAATCTTTTTCAAGATCAATATCACCTATCACGTCAGTTTTCGGAAAGGTAAGTGCACTTACTGCGGCACAATATCTTTCGAACTCAGTAACAGTGGGTAGCTTTTCCACGCTGATATGTTCACTATATGAGCCCTTATTGACGAAAAAACAGGCGGGCTTCGGAGAATACATAAGAGTCAGCTCACCCGACGCATCCTCCTTATAAGCATAAACACCGAGAACAGCCGTACCGTTTTTCAAGGCAGGAATGTAGCATCTTGTTCCCGTAAGGGGAACAGGAATATTATTGAACATTGCTGTAACCGTGAGTCCTTTGAAGCAATCGGGCAGCTGAAAGTCGCACACATTGATCATAAGCTCGCTTTCATTTACCACGGTGCTCTCTGTTATTAAAACATTTTCCTTTGTAACCTTTACCTTCAAAACACCACTCCTTATGAATATTTGTCATACATTACCTTCAGGTATTCCTCATAGCTGCTGTATTTCGACCTGGCAGTTGTGCTTTTCATAAACATATCCTCGGTAAATATTCTGCCGTTGCCTGTCATTGCCACAAACTGCTGATACGTGGTGGGGTAAATGGTATATTGATTAGTGGATTTTCCCTTTTTTGAGCTACCCGACGAGGACGAGGACTTTGACGATGCAGAAGCCCTCTGCACTGCAAGCTTTTCCTGCGCCAGACGGTATTCTCTGTCTTCATTTGCCTGTTTGCGCTCCGCCTCAGCCTTTTTGAAGGCAAGCTCCTGTTGAAACTCCTGTCTGTCCAGCTCATCCTGATGCTTTTTGAAATCAAAGTCGCGGTCATTTTCCCAGGCATCCACCTGAGCAAGGAAGGCATCAAATTCAGCATCACTCATCTCGGAAAGCTTTTTGAGAAGGTAATCACCGTCAGAATAATACTGTTCAAGAGTATTGAGATATTTTTCATAATCATCCCCGTCAAGCCCTCTGAGGAGTGTGACATCTTCAATGAGCCTGTCCCCTTCATCAGAATACAATTCATAGGCTCTGTCCCTCATCTCCAGCGCTATACCGTTGAGCTCATCAAGATAGTCGGCATAAGCCTGATTACCCGCTGTCACCGCATAGGAATTGGCATAGCCACCTGTCAGAGCAGACGCCTGACCTATAGTATCACGCATAGCCTTCTGACCGTTTTCCATATAAAGACGTCTATATTGTTGATACAGAGGATCGCTCTGCATATCGTAGCTGAAATCCTCCCGAGAGAGAATCTTATCCACAATACTCTCAATCTGCGAGTCGTATTTACTTTTATATTCATCGGGCTTAGTGTTCTCCCATTGGGTAAGCTTATTTTCTGCATCCTTTACAGCCTGACTTTTTTCATACTCAGGTCGATTTGAAGTGCCACCTACCGTGGTTGTAGTCTGAGTGTTCTTTGTTGTACTGACTAAGGGAACATTTTTATTAAGCGAACCCCAGGTTCTGTTGCCCACAATGCCATCAACACTCAAACCGTTTTTCTTCTGATAATCCCTGACCGCATCACGTGTTTTATTGCCGAAAACACCGTCAACGGTAAGAGAATACCCCTTTTCATTAAGACTTTTCTGTAATTTTCTGACATCCTCACCTGAGGAGCCGTAAGAAATTGTCTGATATGCTATCCGAATCACCCTTTCTTCAAGTTTAATTATTACGCATCTTTATAATCTGCCACATAAAACCCGCTTATATAAATATATGTACCGGGTAAAACAGGCTCATCAGAACGCACAATAATATACCCGCTTTTATAGAGAACACCCGCTGTGCTCTGACCACCGCTATTCATATCGATTATACAGGACATAGGCATTGACAAAAGCGGTAATCTGTCACTCACCTTAGCAACGTAGTGTGTGTCGTTTGCTGCAAGTCCCGTGTCTGCAACAAGCCTCATACGGACAAACACGGTATCAAGTGCAGGATAGTAACGCAAATCCGCCAATAATTCCCTTGACTTTTCGGTACATTCACAAGGAACCTTTTCATAGTTAAGCATACCCGAAAGCTCCACATTGCCATTGACCTTCATATCCCAATTAACGTCAAGCAGGTTGTCCGTTTCGGAAAATTTACCGAATGCAGCACCCTTGCCGCCCTTTCTGATATTGAAGGGTATATCCCCACCCGGAAGATAAAGCAGAGTTTCAATACCATTCTGATTTATACCGTCACTTATTGTAATGCATACCGCATAGGATTTTGTCACATCAAAAGCTCCGTCACCAAATGGAGTATTATTTTTTGGTGCCACGACGGGTGCGCTCCAGTTGTCGGAGTGTGAAGCCTTATGTTTTATAGTTACGGAGCATGTGTTTTTACCGTTGACAGAGCTGTAGTCGGACGTATATTTCAACAAGCCATATGTGCCCATAGAGTCAATTGCCCCCACAAGATTACACCTGTTGAAGGCTTCAACGTTTATTGTTGGCGGGGTATAGTTCTGTACATTTATAGTTGCGGTTTTGACTGTGCTGAGGCCCCTGTTATCCTTTACGGTAACGGTTATTTTCACCTGACCTGATTGAGTAAGTTCAAAGGTGGAAGGAAGCTCCAGCTTTGTGACGTTACCAACGGTAATTGTGGCAATATAATAACCTGCACCGTACTTATATGTAATGTTGGCAGGCTCAACTGTAACGGTTGACACACCCTTCACATATTCATTCCACGAGGAGGGCACTCCGTTATCATTGCGGGTAACAACCAAATCAAATGCCGGCTTGAATGTATCTGTGGCAGGTATTACAACCTTGATGCTGTATGAGGCTGAACCCGTTTTCTCACTTCCGCTGTAGGTTTCAAGTGTTGCGGATAAGGTACCCGTAAGGCTTTTCTGTATTTCACTTGTCCAGTCAAGTGGTAAGGTAAAATCAGCAACCTTTACCCCCGCACCAAGTGACACTGTCTGACTTTTCGAGCCCAACGCCCACTTAATTTTGTGGGTAAATGTGGTTGAAGGTGCATTGATAGTCGCCCTGACAGTGCCACCCGGATTTACCGTGGTATCTGTAACGCTCAGTATCGATGATTTCCCCAACGGGGTACACTTGAAGCTACCGCTGACCGAACCACCTGTCAGATTATCATTTCCCATAACGAACTGTCCGCTGACAGAAAGATTCAGTGTACCATCCGAATTATGGGTAACATCACCTGTCCAGGTGGCAAGCTTGCAATAGACGTTATTGCGCGTATCTATTGTAAGATTTTTATTTACTCGTGTTGTACCACCGATTTTGAGAACCACACTGTTTTGATTTTCAATAAGATTATAGGCAGAAGCACTCACACCATCATTACGACGGATGTAGAAGCTTGCCGTAACGTTACTTTTATTTTGCGAAAAACTCTGTGAATTCTGTACAACGGTAATCCATAAGTCATATTTACTACCCATAGAGCCGGTACACGAGCCGAAAATATTAGCCATTTATCCACCTCACCTCCAATCCGTTATCTGTGGAATCAAACATAAAATATCCCTGCTCACTATTACCGATTTTCAAATAATCGAGAACGTGAGCATCAGTTATAAACAGGCTATTGCCCGAAATATATGCAATCTCCGACGCACCGCGATAAAAGGACAGACGATCGTTGGTAAAGCGTGCCTTAATGCTACTGTCCGTTCTTCCGATTTCAATACCATAAACACCCTCCGCCAATTGTCCGCGCCTGATGTAAACTTCAAGTTCTGACACGTACTCAGAAAGCGATGCCTGAACCTCACCAATATTTTCCGAGGTCTGCTGAAACCGCTGATTAAAGGACTCCGTAACGTCTGTAGAGCTTTGCATAATACGCGATTCAATACGACTTTCCATTTGCTCCGTATCATTTTTAGTTGCATACACACTCTCAACCTGTGAAATTATTGTATCGGATTGAACTGAAAGCTCACTCCGGGCAGTTTTCTTGTATTCCTCAAGGTTGAGAACATCAGCCTCCACGTTTTCTCTCAGCTTATTTTGTTCATCTGAGAGTTTTTCAAGCTGTGTATCAAAAGTTACCTGAGTATCACCAAGAACACCCACATCCTGCCGCACATTTTCCACGCTCTGAGCATTAAGACTTATGCTCTCAGCCTGCTGATCAAGAGTGGTCTGCACGGTATTTTTATAATCACCAAACTCACTTTTTGCCACAAATTCGCCTGTAACGCTGCTCAGAAGCTGTTTTTCGGATTCTTCTATAGCAGATTTGTAATCGTGCTCGATTTCATCTGCCGTAGAAATTATCTGCTCCTTAAGCTGGTTAAACTTTTTAACACTCTGAGCCTGAAGCCGTTTAATCCCCACAGATTGCTTTTCATCCGCTTCCTCAACACTCTTTTTTATTTGGTGAATTTCACCGTAAGTTTTGTCGGACAAAGCCAAAGAGAGCACCTCGTTAAGCTCATACAGATAGTGTTTGAGAAGTAAAAACTTGTTATCCTGCGAATACTTTGAGGACGTGATATCAGGAACAATCAGGTTAAGGTCATACATAAGCTTCACTCCCAAGACCAACATCGCGCATAATCGAGAATATGTTTACGTCTCCCTTACCTTCAAAAATAAACTTAATATGGTCACAGCGCGGAGCATTTATATAAATGTTAAATGAGCCTGTTTCCTCAAGGTATCTGGTTGCGCATTGACATTCTGTTTCTTCACTGTCAGCGATATAATATACTTTTATAACTGCACCCTTTTCGCCTTTTCCCCTTATGGTGAGGGCGTTGTAGTATTTGTTGCAGGGTAAATCAAGTCCCCACAAGCCTGTGGCAAAGCGCCACTCATAATCATTCTCAAGGGCAAAGCCCTTCAGTTCACCTGTGAATGAGCCATACATATTTTCACCGTCAATCACACCTATTCTCTGATAATCATCTTTTCTTTCCACGAAATAGAGATTAGAATCATTCACTGCAAAGGAGATAATGTCGATATCGTCCTCACGACTCCACATTACTCTTTTTTCGTCATAACAGAAAAGATGTCTTTTGCCCTTATTATCATTCATACAAATGTAATATTTACTACCCACGGCACCGCCAACCGCCATAGTGTAACGGCACTCACCCAGGTCCTCACTGATATCCACGGGCACGCCTCCCTCATAGGCGCACACACCTGTGGGTGACTTATAGTAAAGAGTTTCGTTGAGTCGAACAAGTGATTTTGAGCTTGTTTTCTCCACTCCGCGGATATAAGAGGTTGTAACCGTAAAGGGCGGGTTCTGACCATAAATTTTGTGCACACAATTCTCCTTGAAGAAAAGCACGTAGCCACGATACGGTGTGCAGGCGGTAAATTCACCGTCACTGCCCAGACTAACTGCAAAGCTATCTGTTGATATGCCCTCAAAAGCACAGAAATTAGTGGGGTCACCAAGCCGCGAAGCATATATCTCGTTATTCTCCGAGGAGCATCCCCACAGCCTGTTATTACTCTCGCACACAAAATCCATATCAGGCACGCGACGCGAAACTGTGAATTCCTCAGTTATGATTACCTTTGAGGGTACGGTTGCACTTATTGTAATATACTCCGTCTCTATATCCTTGATTATATAGTCTCCTGAGATACCTGCCTTTTCAAATCCGGTAAGGGTTACCCCATCGTGGAGCCGGAAGTGATTACCTATACCAGGACAGAGTATTTTCACCCTTGTGCCACTTAATTCCAGCCACGAGCCCATACCCTGAGAGAACTGCTTTAGAACAGGACTTTCTCCTGAGGTATCAAGCCACAAATCGCCGTTTTCACCCTCTGCAGGCTCGGTGGCAGAGGCAGTATAATCGGTGTAGACTTCACCATTGCCGTTACACAATCTGCACTCTGCTCCACTTGACTTAAACTCCGCTTCAAGGTAACCGAAATCGGAATAATCCTTTGTATTTACATAGACCTTATCAGGAAATATCACAAGACGCGAGCCCATGGAAACGAAGCTTCTTTCAGCAGATGAATTGCCGAAATACGGTTCGGAAAGCTTATCGCCACCGATATAGAGATATCCGTCACGTATGTAGCAAAGCTTTTCCTTGGAGAACAAGCCTTGAAAGTAACCCCTTGCACTATCAAAGAAGGCTCTTTTACATCTGGGGGAAATGGTGGGATATCCCCTGAGACTCATATTGTGCTGATCCGAAAAGCAATTTTCGGGAATAATCGTTTTATTCACATAACCGCCAAAGTTTGACAATACATCACTTCTTTTATTGGTTTCATCAAGAAAAGGCTTATACAAGCAAATCACCTGCCGTTATCCTGGTCTGTTTTGTCACCCTCTCTTTGCGGTTTATATAATCGAACAGTTCCTTGTACGTACGATTAAAAAGCATAGCAGAATTGTTAAAACGGTCAATCTCGCTATTATGCAAATCAAGACTCATTTTGAGGTAATAGCCATATATCTCACCAAACGAGTCAGGCACCAGGAGTTCTTTATTCTGCGGAGTTTCAAGAGTATAGCCCTCGAATTCAGCGTATCCGCGGGGAGCAAGAATTTCTGCATACACCTTGTAATCGAGCTGTGAAATCCATTGAATCTTCAGACTGAAGGGCGCTTTATTGGGATGCTCCCCGTCAAAAAGCTCAACAGCATCGTAAAGTGTCATAGAACCACTCCTTAAAGGGAAATGTTGGCATCGATATACTCGGCAGAAACAGCCGCCATTTTCTCACTGTTTCGGATGACCTCGGCAAAGCGTTCGGGAATTTCCACGGTCTTGCCTGTCTGCACGAGAATACGCTCACCATTAACGGCAATAAAACGTTCCGTGTCGTTACGGGACTGCTTGGGAATAAAAACACTCACAAGCTTTTCTGATGATTTTTCTGTATTTTTGTCAGCCATAATAAACCTCCTGTTATCAGGGAATGTGGCATATCACCACATCCCCTTTCTGATTTATAAAAGTAAATTCAAAGCTTAAATTCCGGGCACACGCGCTGATTATAATTGAGAACACAGTTCCGGAATTTGCCATTTGCAATCAGTTAGACTTTGCTGTTGCAGAGAATGTTGACCCGCTCTCAACACGAATCATATACTCTTCAACAAGTCTCTTTGCAGTTTTGAGACCCTTCCAGCCGATTGATGAACGCTGATTGAGGGGGTCATTACCGTAGCCCTTCTGCTTAACGATATGTTCAACGCCACCGCCGTTTACACTTGTAACGCCGTAGGCATCAGCACCGATAATCATTGTTGCAAATACGGCACAGCCACTTGCACCCTCATTCCAGATTTTCGCCTCGGTGCTTTCAACAAAGCGCACACCGCCAAGGCATCCGATTTCGCCCTTGAGCATATTTTCGGGTGTTGCATATTTCTGAACATCCATCCACTGATTGCCTGCCTCCTGCATAAGGTCATAGGCAACATAAGGGTGGATAATACCGACATAATAGCCATCAATTTTGGGGGCATTCATCGCCTTAAGCTCTGCCGCTGCCTTGAAAACGTCCTTCACGCGGAGGAGAGATGTTTTGTCGATTGCACTACGTGAAGTAACTGCGGTTTCAGTTGTACCGCTTACTTTAGGACAGTAGAGCACATTTGTACCGCCAACGATTTCATTACGTACAATAGTATCCATTGTAAGACCTGCCTGTGAAGCAAGCTGCTTTGTTGCCTCCACAATGGTATTATCTACAGCAGTAAGTTCAAGAAGATCTGACTGCTCGATGTAGTCACCGTACTGCTCCACAGTAGCGCTGATACTTGAAACGTTCAGTTTGTTGCCTGTGGGAGTTACGCCCTCTGTAAGAGGGGTAAGAGCCTTGGGGAGAGATGAGAACTTGCGGAATTCTATAATTTTACCGCCATTTTTGGGAATATCGCGCTTCTGACCGAACTGATCGTGAACAAGGTAGGGTGACGCAAGAGTGATAAGGGTCTTATCATAAAACGTTTTCATCTCAGCAGAGAGAGTGTCTGTTGCAGTTGTGTTTACCTGCTCGCCTGCGCCGAAATTCTGAATGTTAAAAATGTAGTCTGTCATATTAATTCCTTTCCGACGGTGTCAAAAAGTAATATTTGCACCGTTCTCAACCTGTTTGAGTATTTTTAAAATATCCTGTGAGGTCAGGGAATTGACATCGACTGAGGTAACAACCGCACCCTCTGAGCTTACTCCGTTTTCAACAGGTCGCATACCACGGGCTTCAATGCCGTGAACTACCTGCTTACGCACCCTGTCAGCAGTAAAAGCCACCGCGCCGTTAAGAATTTCATCACGGTGTACCGTTTCATAGGCAGTCTTAAGAGGAATACCGCTGAGGAGAAGACGCCCGAAGGTTTTATCAGCACGAAGCTCTGTTCGAAGGTCAAAATCAGGGACAGTTTCTCTAAGTTCTTCGCTCTCCTTCATCCACAAGGTAATTTTCCCGCGGAGATTATTCTGTACAGAAGCATTGTCGGAGGCGTCGGTTTTGTCGTCTGAAATTGCCTGTGCCAGCGAATCCACATCTCCATGGCTGACACCGTACTTTTCATACAGCGTGCCCAGGAGTGGCTGTGTCTTATCACGGAAAGCCTCAAGCTCCTTGGTTGTCTTAAAGCGTTTGTCAATAATCGCCTGTGTTCTTTTTGAAAACTGCTCCTTGAATTTGCCGTTGATAAGATCATTGAATTCTGTATCAGGGTCAGTTTCCGCGGCACTCTCCTGCCCGGCGACGGCATGGCTTTCGCCCGTTTCCCCGATTGCAGAATCGCCCTCACAAGCGAAAAACTGCAAATCGGGAGTATGCCATATAAATTTTTTCATTTCATCTTCCTTTCATAGGATAAAAAAGTATTCTCATCGTCTTTCCGAAGTGTCATTTATTAAAACCGCATCGGCCGTATGCGGAAATAAAACTTATTCTATTCTCACATTCTGCGGATAACTCTCGGAGAGCATATAAACTCCTGTCATAAAAGCATCCACAATCCCCTTTACCCTTTCCCGTGAGAAATCGAAGGATTCAAATTCAAGACACACATAGCCGTCACGGATAATTTGACGAATAAAATTTATTCTGTCGCCCGAGTCCTCGTCAGCTAATGTGTTAAGGAGTGAATATATGAGGGTGGAAATCCCTGCGCAGACCAAATCCTGTCCCTTGGGAGCAGAACAACTGTGACCCTCAGCAATAATCAGAGTTTTGTCGTAGTAATCGCGGTATGTCACCGTTGTCATAAGACACTCACCCCTGACGTGATGCGTTGAAGCACCTGTTCCTTACCCTCAAAATCCATCATACCGAGAGCCATAACAGCCTGACTTCGCATTTCGGGATTAAAAATACCCGCTGAGTAAAGCTGTAAAGCAAGCTCATTCTGACTGATTTTTGAGAACGGACTGGATTTCTCTGCGCATACCTTGATATCAAAAACAGGCTTTCTCAGATAAACATCATCCCCGAAGCCGTTTGAAGTAGTTTTCACACCGGAGTTATCATAGGCGATAAATTCCTGCTGACCGTTGGCACCGAGAATACGGAAAAAGCGTGGCTCGTCGTAAAACTGTCTTATAAGCTCAACTGCAAGAGAATTAAGCTCCGAAAATGCCCTGTAACCGCTTTTCACCATATCGCGAGTCAATTTGCTTCCCGCCTCCTGCAGGGCGGCAATGGCACTGGCAGCAGTAACACCACTTGAAACACCACCCTGCGAAAAATCACGGTTTCCGCTAGTCTCCTTAAGCTCGTCAATTTTACTGTTGAGGATGCCAAGGTAAACCTCGGGAATACCCGAAAGTCTGATTTCTCGTATACTATCTTCGCCAAGATTACTGCCAGCCACGTGCACGAAACTGTTGCTCCAATCCGCAAATTCCTCTTCATTAACCGCACCTGCAGAGTTAATGAAATAGCGAGGATTCGATGCCATTGAAGCATTACGTACAAGGGCATTTGAAAGCAAATCGATCTGCTTTTGTGCATCCTTCATAATGTCGATATATCCAAAACCGCAGGGAGTTCCCTCCTCCACAAAAAGAGTATCAAAAACAAAGGGGTATTTACCGTGATCGTAGAATCCACGTTCACGACAGAGCGGGTCATTTTCAGAAGCATACAGCAGCTCGCCTGAGCAGAACTTCATATAATGCACCTGCTCTACACCGTTGACAATTATTTTGTAATAGCGGTCAACAACGGCTGTTTTGTTTGAGGTATCAACAGCATCATCATAAACGTAGTGTGAAATTTCCACGGCTGAACCCCCTAATTTACCCTTTAACTGCGGGTAAAGTGACACGAGAATGTCGTTATCCGTAAGTTCAACGTGGAAGAGATTTTTACTCTTCTGAATATCCTTTATTCCCGGCTCCCAGAACAGATTAAGAATATCAACCTGCTTGATTTCAATATCTCCGAGACCGTTACTTTTCATAGAATTCCAGAACATACCGTAAACTGCCGTTCCGGCCTTGAGCTTGTACCACCAGCAATCACTGTAAATCTTCTCAAAGCCATTGCGTTCAAATACCACGGGTAGAATCTGTGACAGAATCTCTGCCGCACGGCTGTCGCTTGACTCACGGGGGAGCACACTCACCGAGGGAAAGTTATCCATAGCATCTGCGTGCTTATTTGCGATGGAGTTGAAAAGCCACGCAGAGGAGTTGTCGTTACTTCCGCCTGACCTCAACTGTTCCCAATGGCGCATTTTGAACCATTGCTCGTTATCAATTATTCTGTTTTCAAGAGTTGTTTTTGCATCCTTGTACTTTTTAAGTATATCGGTTGCACTCTCAACCTGTTCCTTACCTATCACGCCAAAGAGTCCTGTTTCCGTTGCTTGTTTCTCCGTGCGGTATTCATGTGTGTTTTTTTCTTTATTATCCGTCATTTATCAAATCTCCTATATTTTTCTGTACTGACCCTTACTCAAATCAAGCGGGTCGTCACCTAGGCTTATATCCGCCTTTTTGCAGACGGGGGCAATGGGACGTGCCATACACATATAACGCACCTCATCAGCAATGTGATCCTCACCTGTTGTGTCAAGGTCCTCGGGATTGGTATTACTAAATTTCAATTCAGGCAGAGTACGTATAAACCCTTTACAGGTATTAAACACGTACATCATCGGTATACCATCCTCATCAAAACTGAGGCGGTAATGAACCTGCATCCAACCGGGTAGACGCTTGTTATCCCCTTTATTAAAAAAAATACCATTTCTGTTTGCCGCTTCAATAATTGCCTCTCCACGAGAAGCGTCCCATATTGAAGGGTCGGCAACACCAAGAATATTCTTGTTTTTCAGCCACCTGTGCTCATGTTCAATCCGCGCAATCTCCGAAAAAATTTTTTCAGGCGGCCATTTAACGCCCTCGTCGGGAGTTCCGGTGCAGCCGTAGAGCTCCATTATCCTATAAAGCCTGCCATCATAATCTACAGCCCACCAGGCACAGGAAAAGGGTTTGGCATATCCAAAGTCAAAGGAGCGGTAAATAAGCCAATCGGAGGGTATCTCAAAGGGTTCAATCACATGGGTGTTCATTCCGTCGGAATAGTGATGATGATTATCCCTGAACTCCTCGAAAAACTGTCCGTCAAATATATCCCAGTTACCGAAGCGGTGTGCCTGTCGCAGCTTTTCAGGGAGACTATCGAGAACCTTTACGTACTCAGGATTTTTCTCCATAAGTACAGTGTTATCATCAATTGTCGCAGGGATAAAAGCGTAATCATCAGGATCCTCGGCACCCTCATAGCGACCCTTAACAAAAAGTCTTTTGAACCAGTTATGACCCACACCACCAGGGTTCCCCGTAAAATACATACGCGGTTTAAAATCATTTCGCGTTGTTCTGTTACAGGTGGTAAGGAACTGTATCTGTGTAAATGTAAAGTGTGTACATTCCTCCACTCCTATAACATCATATTCCTGACCCTGATACTGGTAAATATCACCCTCTGTATCGCAATAGCCAAGTCGGATTCGTGAGCCGTTAGGAAAAATAAAGGCACGCTCCTCCCTCTTATATCGGGCAATGCCATTCAATTGTGCAAGTAAAGGTAACAGATGATTTTCACGGAGCTCAGGAAGAGTTTTTCTCAAAAGCAGAAGTTTCAAGCCCGGGTAATTGAATGCCAGAAGCACAAATTTTGTCCTCAATGCCCAGGATTTACCACCCCCACGTGCACCGCCGTACCCAACAAAACGCTTTGTGCACCGAAAAAATTCCGCCTGTTTTTTATTCGGTGGCGATATTACAAGCTCTGTCACTTTGCCCACTCCTCAACCTGTTTTTCAAGACGAATAAGAACTCCGTCACAATCCATATTTTCACCATCGCAATCACGCAACAGCCCGTAAAGTTCTCTGAGAGCACCTATGCTCTCCTTAAGAAACTTTGCATCAAGGTCAGGGGAGCCTGTAGATTTGAAGGATTTAAGAGCCTTTTTAACCATATCATCCACAAGCACACTCATATTGGTTGCCGCTGATGATATTCGCTTCGCCTTTTTTGTATCGCTGTTGTTGCTCAATGGCGAAGTCCCCTTTCGTAAAGAAGGCTCACCGCTCTGTAATGGGGACACATTTTACCTCCAAGGTAGCTGCATACCGAAGCAAGCTGCTTGTTTAATTCGTCCTTGCTGTTAAAAGTATGATTTGTCATCCCCGTTCCGCAAAGACCCTCACAGGAAATTGTGGTTTTGGTGTGCTCAAAATAAAAAGGACATTCAATAATTACTTGCTGACTGTTTGCCATGTTATAACCTCCTTAAAATGGTTTTAAGTACGATTTAAGGTATTGACATAATCGCACAAACGAGTTATAGTATTATTCGAAAAGTGTACAGATTTCCGAACCGCAATTGCATTATAGTACAGGATTTTGTACTTTTCAACCCAAATTCGAACGTTTGTTCGTTTTTCGTATATTTCAACAAATCAAGGAGAGGGAATTGTGAGTATGTACGACAAAATATACAAATTGTGTGAGGACAGAGGCATCAAACCTGCCAATTTATGCAACGCAATCGGTATTCCGAAGAGTACCTTAACCGAGCTTAAGACAGGCAGAACGAAGCATTTGTCAACACAGACGTTACAGAAAATTGCACAGTACTTTAACATATCATTAGGTTACTTTGATGAAGTTCCCGACCCTGTTGACGGCATCCGCGACCGCCTTTTTGAAAAAAGAAAACTGCTCTTCGACCTTTCAGACAAGGCAACGGAAGAACAGCTCGATTCATTTCTTGTTATGTTTAAAGCACTTGTGGAAAATGAGGAGGACAAGGCTTGATTCATATCCGCGAAATAAAAATGCCGCTGACAGTCCGGGCTTTTACTGTGCCCGACTCCAACGGCGACTACAATATATACATTAATATGGATTTATCTGACGAGGCAAAGAGGAAATCCCTTGACCACGAAAAGCGTCATATTGAAAATGATGATTTTTACAAGGATTACCCTGCTCACCTGATTGAAAAAATGGTATAAATAATGCTCAGGCTGTTTTTCAGCCTGAGCATAACTTTTCATCTTATTTACCGAACTTCATTTTTGCAAGGTCTCTGTAATTAATAAGCTTGATACCGAGAGCATCAATGTGCTGAAGAGTCTGCGGATCAGAAAACAGCTTGTGCTCCCACACACGACGGTGCCATGCACCTGAAATTGCCTTAAGCTCGTCACTTTCAAGTGCGGGGTGAATATAGGTCTCCGTTACACCCTCGGGGAATGAACGATAAAGCTCGTATATGTATTCTTTGAAGTTCTCGTAGCTGTCATTCTGAGGTCCGTTCCACTCACCGGGAATAAGGTAATCGGGAACTGCAACCTCAAGTGAATTTGCATGAGCAACGATTTTGTCAAAGAACATAGCAATAAGGTCAGTATCAATCTTCACGTCAAGTGTATCATTGCTGAACATCTCAGGTACAAAGGTACCGGGGAAGCGGAAGGGAAGACCCTCCTCACCGGCAATGTCAAGTGTAAGGTTAAGAAGCTCGAATCTTCCTGATTCAATACCGTAAAGCGAGCCCATATGGTTATCGAGGTGTGAGGGAGTTACACCAAAGGACTTGAAGCGTGCAATCTGTGCTCTGATTTCGCTCTCAACCTGGTCAAGGTCACTCTTCTCCTCAAACTCGTCAGATTCGTGGTACATAAAGTCCTCACTGTCACGGAGTGAGCTTGTATCACCCTGTGCAAGGGGAGACCATCTGTAATTACCCCACTCACTTGTAAAGGTAAGGTGAACACCAACGGCATATTCAGGGTGTGCGGCTGCCCATACCCCCGCCTCCTTTGCCCAGGAGCAAGGAGTCATAATTGTGGCAGAGGTTATACCACCCTTTTGAAAGAGGTCAAACACTGCCTGGTTAGCAGAGTGACACATACCAAAATCATCAGCATTGATGATAAGATACTTATCCATAATTCATTCTCCCTTCAAAACTACATTTACAATAATTATTTACCCTCATCAGAGGTTTCCGTTTTATCGGTGGGAGCCTCTGTGTTTTCTGTGTTTTCCTTTTTTTCCTGACTTTGTGCTTTTTTCTTTTTGCTCTTTATTACCATCGTCACAATAAATGCAATGGCAACAATCCACACAAGAACAATAAGAACAACAAGAAGAATTATAACCGTATTATCCTGCTCGGGCACCACAACAGGTGAAGTGATTTTTACATCTGAGCGCGTAGTTGAAGCTGCAAGAGTTGGCTGAGTGTAGGTTGCCTGGAAATAGAGAAGTTCAATCTTGTCAATAACAGCATCATTAACGATACCATTGACTGTCATATTATTTTCCTTCTGCAACTTCTTGACAACTGCCATTGTATCCTCATCAAACACACCCGTAATACCGTCATCCTTAAGACCATAGCGTGTGTAGATGAAAATCCACTGCATCCACTTGACACCCTCACCTGTGTCGCCACCCTTAAGGTCGCCCGCAGGCTTCTGATAAGGGTTTTTGGTAGCCGCAAAATCAACTGTTTCCGCTGTGTTGAGTGAAGCTGTTGTACCGATTGTGGGTGTAACTGTTGAAACACCGGGAACGGTTACGGTGGAGTAGCTCTGTGTCGCAGCAGGCACAACCTGAATGTGACCTACGTTAGTTTCAACCACACTGTATGTAACGCCTTGATTATTCTGAGTGGGAGTACCTTCCTCACCGAACAGACCGCCAAAAGCACCACCGACACCACCGAGGGCATCACCAATACCACCAAGAGCATCTCCGATGCCACCGCCTGAGCCAATTGTCACACTACCCCCAATGTCACCTGCTATACCTGCAAGGTCACTGAGCACGTCATAGGTGTTGGATGCACCCTCCACCTTGTCACCAATAAAGTTATCAACAGGGTTTGTAAACAACGTTGTTTTCTCAGTTTCACTTTCACCGTAGGTGTTACGCTGTACATAGGAAACGTCGGCAACGTTATCGTTACCCTTGGCACCCACAACAGCAAATGCAACAGCAACCATAACAATTGCCATACACAAAGCCATAAATCTTTTTTTCATAATTTCAACCCTTAATTCAAATTTATACAATTATACCACACTAAAGTATAAAAAAGCAATATATAAATAATCCCTATCCTCAATCACTTTATCTCGGCAATGGTAACACCGTTCTCACCCTCACCGAAGGTTCCCAATCTGAAGGTGCGGATACGAGGATCACTTTTCAGATATTTCTGAATTCCTGCCCTGAGAGCACCTGTTCCCTTACCGTGAATAATGGTGCATTCTGTAAGACCTGACCTTAATAAATCGTCAAGGAATCGGTCAAGTACAATTATCGCCTCATCCACCATAAGACCGCGAAGATCACAACGGTTATTAACCTGCATTGTGGCGCGGGTATCACCTGTGATTTTGCTTGTGGAAACGCTCTTTTTCTTTTCTGACTTAGGCTTGTCCACAAGGCGGAGGCTTTCTTCCTTAACCCTCATTTTCAGCATACCTGCGGCAATTTCCACATTACCCTTTTTATCTTTAAGGGCAGTAATGTTGGCATTTTTACCGATAGTCTTGCAGAAAACCGTGTCCCCTATCTGTAAGGGACGAGGGAGAACATAATCATCGTCATCCTCAATAGCATCAAAGACAGGATTCACCGCATTGTTAATAGCGTTAAGGTGTGAATTAACCGCGCTCTTTGTACGTCGTGCAAGCTCCACGGCATCCTTCGTCTGCTTTGCCTCTTTTTTCAGTTTTTCCACCTCGTTAAGGAGCGCATTTGCCTCACGCCTGGCGTGTTCCACAATGCGCATTGCCTCACCGCGGGCATTTTCAAGCTCCCTGTCACGACGGAATTGTGCGTCACTGAGGAGCTTTTCTGCTTTTTCCTTATCGAGCTTTGCAGACTCTGTTATCTCAACCGCCTTAGAGCGTTCATCCTCCATTTCGAGGCGACTCTTTTCAAGCATATCCACAACATCCTCAAAGCGGACATTTTCAGAGGAAACAAGCTCCCCTGCTCTGTCAATTATATCCTTACTGATACCCAGCTTTTCCGAAATGGCAAAAGCATTTGAACGGCCGGGAATACCTATAAGGAGCCTGTAGGTAGGCTTAAGGCTGTTCACGTCAAATTCGCAAGAACCGTTTTCTACACGTGGTGTCTGCAGAGCATATGCCTTAAGCTCCGCATAGTGTGTGGTTGCGGCAATTTTAGCACCCTGTCTGTGAAGCTGTTCAAGAATTGCCATAGCAAGAGCGGCACCCTCAACAGGGTCAGTACCTGCACCAAGCTCATCAATAAGAACAAGTGAATTTTCATCTGCAACAGAGAGAATATTCACAATATTCACCATATGTGATGAGAAGGTTGACAGTGATTGTTCAATACTCTGCTCGTCACCTATATCAACAAGAATATTATTATAAACACTTACCTTACTTTCATCAAAAGCGGGTATAAGCATACCTGCGGATGCCATTGCCGAAAGAAGTCCGATAGTCTTGATAGCAACTGTTTTACCGCCTGTATTCGGACCGGTAATAACAAGTGTATCGAAATCCTTACCGAGGCGGATATCAGTAGCAACCACCTTTTTGGGATCAATCAATGGGTGACGCGCTTTGTTGAGGAGCGTTTCGCCGCTATCATTAAGAAGCGGTACGCTTGCCTTCATCTGATAACCAAGGTGTGCCTTGGCAAAAATCACGTTGATTTCAACAGCACTTTCGTAGCTACCCTTGATTTCTTCTGCAAAGGAGCCCGCCTCAACGGAAAGCTCATACAGAATACGCTCAATCTCCTGTGCCTCTTTGCCCTTAAGCACACGTATATCGTTGTTTGCTTCAACAACACCTGCAGGCTCTATAAACACGGTAGCACCGGTTGATGAGGTATCGTGCACAAGCCCCGAAACCGCACCACGGTGCTCGTTTTTAACAGGCACAACATATCTGCCGTTACGTTGGGTAATGATAGCATCCTGTAAAACCGTCTTAAGACTACCTGAACGGATAAGCTTTTCAAGCTGATCACGGACACTGTTCTCTTTTGCCTTTATTTTACGGCGGATTGATGATAATTCAGCCGAAGCGTTATCACTCATCTCCTCCTCGGACAGAATTGCCGAGGTAATCTTCTCCTCAAGATACTTGTTGGGCATAAGTGAGCTAAAATAAATATCAATGCTCCTCTGCTCCTGACCGCTGTTTGCACGCCATTCACCAAGAACTCGCACCGCCCTTACGGTAGATGCAATATCAAGAACCTCACCCATACTGAGCACACCGCCTGCGGCGGCACGTGACAGAGAATTTACCACGTTTTTAAGACCGCCGAATGACGGTCCACCATGCTTTGCAAGCATTATGTAAGCATCCTCGGTCATCTGCAATAACCTTTGGGCATCTTTGAGTTTGGTTTCGGGACGAAGTGCAAGAATTTCCTCACGAGCATCATCGTTGCAAGCCCTCACCGCCAACAATTCAAGCACCTTATCAAATTCAAGTGCCTTTAAATGTCTGTTCATTTCCTTCATAATTATACCTCATGATATTGCCTTACCCACTCTAAAGGCTTGACAATACCCTGTAAAAATCAAGTGTTTTAAATTTGCGCTGAGTTTTGTTCAGCAGGTAATACTCACAAATCTTACAAAAGCTCGCAAGCGATTCATCATTAAGATTAAATGAAAATATCTTCTCAAAATCCGATAGGGAAACGTAGCGCATCGCCTGTACCACAGAGGCACTAAGGTAATGTATATCACCAACCGGTGAACATTCCTTACAATAAAGTTTACCGTTTTCGGGTGAGAAATACATATACTCCGATTCATACTCACCACAGGTGTCACAGCCCACAAGGGCAGGCATATAGCCGCTTAGTGTCATAAGTCTCAGTTCCGTCACCGCCTTGATAAATGGAGGTGACTTTTTGTCGCCCTTGAGTAACCAGAGTGCATTAAGAAAAAGCCGGAGAATTTCCTCCGACTCAAATTCTTCCTCGCAGAATTCATTGGCAAGCTCACAAAAATACTGAGCCAACGAAGTTTTTTCAACGTCGTTGCGAAGCTCGAAGAACACTTCTTTAACAAGTGCATCCTCTACTGAGTAAGCATCCCTTGTCTTAACAAATGTAAAATCAGAATATGCAAGCAATGCAGTTGCTGCAAGCTTTTTGCTCTTTGTTTTCTTGGCACCACGTGAAAACGCGCGGACAAGACCATACCGAGCTGTAAGCACGGTAATAAGTCGGTCCGATTCACCTACACTCTGCTCCCTTATAACCAGTCCCGGTGCAGTTATCTTTATCACAGGGCTCCATCTCCGTTTTACCGAGGGAATTCACGCAATCGCGGTAAAGGAGGTAATCAGCAATTTTTCCGTTCTCGCAAAAGCGCTCCCACATCTTATTTTCATCCAAAAATATCACTCCCGAGAACATAATGTAACATTGTAATAATATTTTATTCAACGGGAGTTCAGTTTATAAAAGTAAAATTAATCCAATCCGAAATTGTGAATGAGACCCTCGCGATTACGCCAATCCTCTTTCACCTTGACCCAACATTGAAGGTTTACCTTGCATTCGAAGAAATTTTCAAGCTCGTGACGTGCATTTGTGGAAATTTCCTTGAGCATGGCACCCTTTTTACCGATAACAATACCCTTGTGGCTCTCACGCTCACAGTAAATTATCGCTTCAATGTCAAGGATAGGCTTATCCTCACGCTCGCGCATTTTCTCAATGGAAACTGCGATACCGTGCGGAATCTCTTCATTTAGTCTATGAAGAAGTTTTTCACGAATCATTTCTGCCGCAAGCACTCGCTCGGGCTGGTCGGTAAGTGTATCCTCAGGAAAGAAGAATTCCGATGGTGCAGCTAACTTCACAAGTTCCTCTTTGAGAGCATCCATCCCATCACCGTCACGGGCACTTACGGGAACAACCGCATCAAAATCGAGAAGTTTTGTAAGTTCAAGGATTCTGCCCATAAGCTCCTGCTTGTCCGACACCATATCAATTTTGTTAATAGCGAGAACAACGGGAATTCTCTCACTTTTGAGCTTCTGTAAAAGTTCAAGTTCGGTGGGTCTGATTTCACCTCGTGCCTCTGTTACAAACAAACAGGAATCAACACCGCCAATACTGTCGTCAACGGCTTTAATCATCTTTTCACCAAGCTTTGTCTTAGGCTTGTGAAAGCCGGGTGTATCAGTGAACACAAGCTGAACATCATTCTCCGTGAGCACACCCATAATCTTTGTGCGGGTTGTCTGAGGTCTTGAAGAAACAATAGCAACCTTCTGACCTAAAAGTCTGTTTAATATTGATGATTTACCCACATTGGGTCGGCCTACGATTGCAATGAAAGCAGTTTTTCTTTGTGACATTATTTCTTTTCCTTTTTCTGAATATATTTCTTTTTTAGTTTCCTTATAAAGTTTGAATTAAGCTTGAAAATAAAGGTAAGTGCAACAACAAGGCTTGCCACAAGGTAAACAATACACTGTGGCTCACTTACGTAATGCTCAAATAGTTTTCTGAAGGCTTCGGGCTGCCAGAGAAGTATTATACCGACTATGACGCTGGCAACAGCGAATACAAGCACTGCACCTGCCGCAACATCCTTGGACACCTTGATAGTGTACCTGTTCTCACGGGAAACGGAGTCATCCGCCTTTTCGATACCTGAATTTATCATCTCACCGCCAAGAACAATAGCGCAGGCAAGCACAAGAATGGCACACTCAACCTTGGTGAGAACAAAAAAATCGTACCTCATCAGAAAATACGCCATATACCCCATACAGGTAAGGTGAATACGGAAATTCCGTTCGTGGAAAACCATCCAGCAGAAGCCCTTGAAGGCATAGATAAAGCTCCTTACGAGGCTGTCAATATCCTGCATATGTTATTCCTCCTCAGAGGTCATATAGTAGGATTCATTGCGTTTGAGCCCAAGCTCCGAAAGAACGTGCTCCTCCTTCTCACGCATTCGGACTGCCTCAATACCACCGTTCACGTGGTCGTAACCGAGAAGGTGAAGCATTGAGTGAACTGTAAGGAAGCCGATTTCACGCTGAAGTGAGTGTCCGTATGTATCTGCCTGACGAACTGCAGTTTCCACAGAAATCACAATATCACCTAACAGACAGGCTCCTGTTTCAAGATCCTTGTCGTAAACGCCGTTTTCACCAAGAGGAAATGAAAGCACATCTGTGCTCTTGTCCACATCGCGATGCATTTTGTTAAGCTCGTGAATACGCTCGTCATCCACAAAAGTAACGCTGATTTCGGCAGGCTCAGAAAAGTCCTCAAAGGTAAGGACCGCATTACAACAACGTCTTACAAGAAGTCTTACGCCTGTGGGAATCTTAACAGCCTTCTGGTCGTTAGTGATAATTACTCTGATTTTTTCTTTCATTTCCTTTTCTTTGCCTCCTCATATTTTTCGTAGGCGCGGATGATATCCTGCACCAATTTATGCCTTACAACGTCCTTACCCGAAAAACGGACAATATCAATCTGCTCCATATTCTTGAGGATTTTCGTTACCTCCACAAGTCCCGAACGTTTACCGTCGGGCAGGTCAATCTGTGTAATGTCACCTGTAACCACAACCTTTGAGTTAAAGCCCATACGTGTAAGGAACATTTTCATCTGCTCGGGAGTGGTATTCTGTGCCTCGTCAAGAATAATAAAGCTGTCGTCAAGCGTTCTGCCTCGCATATATGCAAGGGGAGCAACCTCAATATTGCCTCGCTCGAGATATTTATTAAAATTCTCAGCACCAAGCATATCAAAAAGTGCATCATAGAGCGGTCTTAAATAAGGGTCAACCTTGCTCTGCAGGTCACCGGGCAGAAATCCCAGCTTCTCGCCTGCCTCCACAGCGGGACGGGTAAGGATAATTCTGTTGACCTCTTTCGCACGGAAAGCATTAACCGCCATAGCAACCGCAAGGTAGGTTTTACCGGTACCCGCGGGACCGACGCCGAGAACAATGGTGTTGTTTTTTATAGACTCCACGTACTTCTTCTGGCCCAGGGTCTTGGGCTTCACGGGCTTACCCTTACTTGTAATGCAGACACAATCGCCTGACATTGAGGTAATTTTATCCTCATTACCCTCACCCACAAGTGAAATAACGTAGCGAACGTTCTGCTCATTGAGTGTTTCACCTCTGTTGAGGAGCATAAGAAGACCGTTCACCGCCTTGACCGCCTTGCTCACATCTTCGGGCTCACCATTGATTTTGATATCAGAGCCACGGCTGATTACGTCAACGTTAAAAGCCTTCTGAATGAGTAAAATATTTTCATCAAAGCTACCAAAAAGACTAACGGCATGCTCCATTCTGTCAACATTTATTATCTGTTCCAATAATATTACCTCTATATATATTTTAATTTACAAAAACAGTATAACACAAATTTTGTAAATGTCTACTAAAATTTCGCGTTTTTTTTGTGAAAAGGTATTAATTTTTTTCGACAGAAATAGTTTTCTCCACGGCTATATCCTCAATACAGGTAATTTTAACCGTTACAGATGGTTTGTCGTTTGCTTTGATGTATTCAGTTGTAACTTTTCTGAGTTTAACAGCATCATACGTTTCCCTCTTTTCCCTAACCCCCCGAAGCAACAAAGAGAGTTTTATCATATTTTCATCAGGATTTATTTCACTTTGGCAAAACTTCAGACAATCGCACCTGATAAGACCCACCGGTAATTTAGTTTCATTTCCCTTCAGAGGAAGACGGGTTACCGAGGAAAAGTCACAGAAATCAGATCTGCCCAATGGAATATCAAGTCCGAAAAGGCAGATACCGTAATTTGGCTCAACGTCACAGCTCACTTTCCCCGCTTTTTCATAAACGTCTGTGATGGTGATACAGCTCTCTGTTTTCGCAAAGACCTTTCCCATTGCCTGAGTAAGACTCTCCGTACCGTCCGCATTGGTAACAACACCCGAAATCAATATACTGCCCTCAGCAACAAACTGGCCTTCCTTCACAAGGGGCATACCGCGGTAACACTCCACAAGGGTTACAACACCTTTTTTATCAGCAACTATGTTTGTCGGTAAAAAGGTTTCGGAAGAAGGTGTTTTTTCATTAACAAGAGTGTACTCAAGCTCTGCCCTGCCACCAAAAATATTCAATGACACCCACAGCAATTCGCTGTGCCTTTTCAGTAATTCATCCTGAACGGCAAGAATATCAATTTTCGACTTCCTTGCACCTATTTTTACCCCTAATTCCGCAAGAGTTTCTGTAAAGGCTTCCGGCTTCACACCATCTTTTTTCTGAACATCAATATTCCAAATACAACCCGACAAGTAAATTGTAACAAGGAAAGCAGCAAAACCGCCCAAAACCACGCCAACCCTGAATTTATTGCGTGTTGCGAAGTATCTTAGCCCCCTCTTCTGTTGTATTTTTATGGTCATTGCAGACCGTTCAGAGGCAAGATTTATTCTTTCAAAGTCATTTGACGATGTAAAAGCATAAACCTTTACACCGTCGTTTTTCACATTCCAAAGGCTGATGTTATTTATCTTGCACAAATTGAGAAATCTTTCAACAAAACCGCCCTCTGCAACGAACACAACGTAGCCTTGAAGCAGTCTGAGAAGTCTTATCACACTATCACCTACACAAACTCAATGGAGACAATTTTCCCCGTTATATCTGTCTGCCCGTAGCAAAAGGAATTGACAATCAGATTATCCCCCCTTACCCTGATATTTCTATCACCAAGGCACAAAACAACAGTATTCTCCGAATAGTCGATTACACTTTCACAATCGGTTATTATCACACGTTTATCAAGATACAGTTCAATTGCCGGTGCAATAAAATCCTCTTTTATTCTCTTCAGCGGATTATTTTTCACGAAAACACCTCCTCAAAATCTCTGTTACCCTTATATTTCTATGCACCCTGTGAATAGAATATTTTGAGGTGAACAGTTTGATTAAAATACACAAGCAGGATGTTTTAAAAAATCTTGTTGCTGTAACAGGGGTTACCGTTTTCGGTGTGATTTTCATCATTTATCCCGGCATTGCATCCGGTGGTGTAAAAAAAGGCTTGATACTGTTGGGGGAAAATCTTATTCCTGCCCTCTTCCCCTTTATGATTGTATCGGGATATATTGCAGAAAGCCCCGTAACCGATTCAGCTGCACGCACGCTTGACAAAGCCGCCCGCAAACTTTTTCGCACAAGCGCTTATTCACTTGTAGTATTTGTTCTCGGTTGTATGGGCGGTTATCCCATCGGCGCAAAAACAATCCGGGAATTCAGAAGAAAGGGTTACATTTCAGACACCGAAAGTGCGAAACTTTTTAATTGGTGCATAAATCCCGGTGTATCATTTGTAGTAACTGCCGTAGGTACATTTATGCTGGGGAATACTTTGAGCGGTGTAATAATTTACGCTTCTTGTGCGGCATCTTCAATTGTACTTGGAATATTCTCCGGTTTTTTCTGCAGAGCTGAGCAATCAACGACAAACTATAATACTACCCACGAAATCACAGAGCACGTTTTCATAAAATCCGTTTCAGCCTCAGTAGAGGCTATGCTCGGCATCTGCAGTTGGGTGTTATTTTTCAGCACAATCGGAGAATTATGCAACCAACTGATAGTAAACAAAGGCTTCAGGTTACTTATAAACGCCGTAGCAGAGGTCACTCTCGGATGTAAAGCCACAATCTCTGCAGGACTCCCCTTGCCTGTATTATGTGCCGTCATAAGCTTCGGGGGGTTTGCCGTGGCATCACAGATTTCACCCTACCTTGCAGATTGCGGAGTGAAACTGAAAACATACATCTGCTGGAGACTTGCAGGCGGTGCAGTAAGTGCTTTCTTCTGCTCACAATTGGTAAGAATTTTTCCGCGTTGTGCTATGGTAAGCACGTCACTCACCCCTGTAGGAACACTGACAAAGGGTGTCCCCACTGCTCTCATAATGCTCCTGATGTGCATTGTTTTGATATTTGAGGTTGATAACAAAAGGAAAGTGTGCTAATATATTGACAGTTATTTTAGGATTGGTGATAAATATGGCACTCAGACTTTTCAAGGGCTCCACAGAGCCACAATGTGCACACTGTGAATATGCGGAGATTTCAGCGGACAGCGGTGTTGCGGTATGTCGTAAAATCGGTGGCATTATGCAGCTCAGTTCAAAGTGTAAAAAATACAAATACGATCCATTAAAAAGAGAGCCGAAAACTCTCAACATTGCAAGCGATTTTAATAAAAGCGATTTTGAGTTATAAAGGCAATTCCGGATTTTGTTGCATTGTTTCATTTTGTGATAATGTAACAAAATCCTTTTATTATTTTATTTATTTTTTTAAATAATAAATTGTCGAATAGTCTTGAAAAGAGTCTTAATAATTAGTACAATATATTATAGAATTTTACACACGGAGGTTGTTGTCGTGGCAGATGCATTCGGTATTCCCAACACAATTCCGGTAGGCCCCTTAGGTATCATTGCAACACCCGGTTGCGAGGAGCTTGCCGAAAAAATCAACAGTTATCTCACATCCTGGCGTGAGGAAAGAGAGAGTGAGCACAAGCACTCCATTGCTTTCTACGGCTATCAGAGACCCACTTACATTATCGACACCGATTTCACAAGATTCGGTTCAGGTGAAGGTAAGTGTGTTCTTCACGAAACTGTCAGAGGTTACGACATCTACATCATCTGTGATTGCTTCAATCACGGTATAACCTACAATATGTACGGTTACGAAAACCACTACTCCCCCGACGAGCACTATGCAAACCTCAAACGTGCAATTTCTGCTGTTGAAGGTAAGGCACGTCGTATCAACGTTATTATGCCTATGCTCTATGAGGGCAGACAGCACAAGCGTTCAAGACGTGAGTCCCTTGACTGTGCAATTGCATTGCAGGAGCTCTGCATTGATATGGGTGTTGAAAATATCATCACCTTTGATGCTCACGACCCCCGTGTACAGAACGCTATTCCCCTTAAGGGCTTTGAGAACGTTGCCCCCACTTATCAGATGATCAAGGCTCTCACTAAAAACTTCAAGGATCTTAAAATTGACCACGACCACCTTATGGTTATTTCTCCCGACGAGGGTGGTATGGGCAGATGTATCTATTACTCAACAGTTCTCGGTATCGACCTTGGTATGTTCTACAAACGCCGCGACTACTCCGTAGTAGTAAACGGCAGAAACCCCATTCTTGCTCACGAATTCCTCGGTGACGACGTTGAGGGTAAGGATTGTCTTATTATCGACGATATGATTTCATCGGGCGACTCTATGATCGAGGTCGCAACAAAGCTTAAGGAGCTCAAGGCAAACCGCATTTTCATCTGTACAAGCTTTGGTCTTTTCTGTAACGGTCTCCAGGAGTTCGACAAGGCATATGCAAACGGCATCATTAACGGTGTGTTCACAACAAACCTTGTTTACAGAACACCTGAGCTTCTCGAGAGACCCTGGTACTTTGAAGTTGATATGAGTAAGTACTGCTCGCTTATCATCGACACGCTCAACCACGACTGTTCAGTAAGCTACCTTCTTAACCCCGCTGAAAAAATCAAGGCAAGACTTGAAAAATACAAAGCAGAGCAGAAGGCAAACGAGCTTTCACTTTTTGATGACTGACAAATATACGCTTCTATAATAGGAAGCGTATATTTTAATATGTATCGTAGTAAAATAATATTGACTTTTTTAATTTATTATAGTATTATTTACTAAGATGATTAAAGGATAAATTTATTCCCTTGACGGAGCCTTTAAATTTATCAAAATAATAATATTGGGGGCATATTCATTATGTTGCACAAGCAAAATCTCGGTTTGTACATATTCCTTAACATTATCACACTTGGTGTTTACGGTCTCTTCTTCTGGTATAGATGGACAGAAAATGTTAACACTCTCTGTGACGGCGACAACAAGGACAGCGCAAACTACATTCTCGTTTATATTCTCGATTGGTTCTCATTTGGTATCTACTCACTTGTCTGGAACTACCAGATGGCCGAAAGAATGTATCAGGTTGCAGACGACTACGGTGTTGAAGTTAAGCATGGCGGTATGTTCGTTATGATCTGGCGCATCTTCTTCCCCCTTGTATGCAGCATCAGCAAAATCAAGACTGCAAACAAGCTCATCGATGCTTACAACGCAAAGCTTTCCGCTGACTACATCGAAGAGCACAGCGCAAAGGCTGAATAATTAAAACAAAGCCGTCCGTCATCACGGGCGGTTTTTTCTATCAGAACACAAAAGAGGTAAATCTATGAATATCAAAAAATATATTGCATTAGCATCAGGCTTTGGTACGGGTATCCTCATCGGCAAAGCCCTCAAAAAGAAAAGCATCTGTCCAATATGCGTGGCGAAGAAGGCATTTGCCTCCACAAAGGTTCACATTTCCGATACAGACAAATACCACAATGGTGTTGCTCTTACTCCCCCGATGGGATGGAGCAGCTGGAACACCTTCAGAAATTCAATTGATGAAAAGCTCATCAAGGATATTGCTGTAGCAATGGATAAAACAGGTCTCAGGGAAGCAGGCTACCGCTACGTAAACCTTGATGATTGCTGGCAGAGCTCACTTCGAACTGAGGATGGCAAACTCCAGGGTGACTTGACCCGCTTCCCCAACGGAATGAAGCCACTTATAGCCGAGCTTAACGATATGGGCTTCAAAGTTGGTCTTTACACCTCAAACGGCACACTCACCTGCGAGGATTTACCTGCAAGCCTTTATAATGAGGCTATTGATGCAGACACTCTCGCGGAATGGGGTGTTGAATACTTCAAATACGATTTCTGTCACAATGAGGCAATTCCTACAATTGCACCCCACATTATTAAAATATGTATCGGCAAGCCGGGTGAAACAGATTTCATCGAGCTCCAGGCAGAACACGGTGAAGCGCTTGACGGTGCAAGAATTTTTGAGGATGAGCGAGTAGAAAACGGCTATACCGTAGGCAACCTGTGCGGTGGCCTGGGTAAGCTCCGTTTTTCAACAATAACAGTCCCTGATGATGGTGAATATTCACTCACAATCGTCTTCCGTAAAGGTGGCAACGTAAAGAAATTCCTTGTGGTAAATGTTAATGACAAACAGGATTATGATTGCTATTTTCCCGAATCAAAGGGCTTCACTCCCGACGGCAGACTTCAGGTAAAAATCCAACTCAATGCAGGTGTGAACACACTCACCTTCCACAATCCCGTTGCTTCTAAAATGGATTCTGCACAACGCCAGTATATCGGTATGGGCAGAGAGTTAAAACGCGCTACAAGGGAATATGCCGAGAGAAACAATACTCCCGAAAAGCCAATTTGCTACTCAATCTGCGAATGGGGTAAAAACCAGCCCTGGAAATGGGGTGCAAAGGCAGGCAACCTGTGGCGTACCACTCCCGACATCAAGCCTATCTGGGCTTCAATGATTGGTATTTATGAGGCAAATGTACGCCTTTACAAACACGCTTCAATCGGCAACTGGAACGACCCCGATATGCTCGAGGTGGGTGTTGGCTCACTTACTATGGAGGAAAATCGCACACACTTCTCACTGTGGTGTATGATGGCAGCTCCCCTTATTCTGGGTAACGATATCAGAAAATTTGTGAATCCCGACGGTTCAGTTGACAGCGACAACAAAATTCTCGGAATTCTAAAAAATAAAAGTCTTATTGAAATCGACCAGGATAAACGCGGTATTCAGGCAAAACGCATTTTCACAAATACACTTACAGATATTCTCGTAAAGCCTCTTGAAAACAGAGAGCTTGCCGTTTGCCTTCTCAACAAATCAAATTCTCAGAAGGAAATGAGCTTTTCAATTACAAAACTTCACAATGAAGCCTATATTGATTTACCCATTGCAAAGAGCTATGCGGTAAATGATCTCTGGGCAGATACAGAATCAGAGTGTGAGGATATTGTAAAAGCAACGGTACCATCACACGGAGTTGTGGTTTACAGAATCAAAGCACTTTAACAGATTTTACGGAGGTAATTTTATGGACAGAATCGCTATAAAAGAGCGTTCAAAGCAATTACTCAAAAAGAACCATTGGGTTTGTGTGGGTGTAGCATTTCTTGCAACCCTTACCTTAGGTGCATTTGCAGGTGGTGGCACGTCCTTCAATTTTAGTTACAATCAGTCAACGGACATTCCTTCAAACGCGAATCCATTTACAGACGTTGAGCCCGCCCTTGTTATAGCCGCTATTTTGTTCGCGTTGGTCGGATTAGCAGTAAGCTATGTTTCACAGGTTTTTCTTACTAATCAGCTTATGGTCGGTAGCTGTCGCTTCTTCTTGAAATACCGCAGAAACAACCCTGTGGATACAGGTGAACTTTTCCAGAGTTACAAGGATAAAACCTTTCTTAATATTGCAAAGGTTACCTTCCTCCGCGATTTGTTTATCGGCTTGTGGACTCTTTTATTCATCGTACCGGGTATTATAAAAACCTATGAATACTGGGCGGTGGATTACATCCTTGCCGCAAAACCCGACACTCCCTATGAAAAGGCTCTTGACTTGAGCAAGAAGATGATGGATGGTCACAAGATGGAGGTATTTGAGCTTGGGCTTTCCTTCATCGGATGGTATTTGCTCTCAATCTTCACCTGTGGCATTCTGGCAGTATGCTACGTAAACCCATATTACAGAATTGCCATGACAGAGTTGTATTCAGAAATACGCGAGGATGCAGTAAAGCGCGGCATTGTGTCTCCCTATGATGTTCCTGATTATATGGATTATCAGCCACAATCACCGTATTACCCCTATTACAATTTGAATGCACAATATAGTCCCAATCCCGCACAGCCTGTAAACAGTTATTATCAGCAACCTATTTACACACAACCTGTAAATGGCGGATATTATCAGGCCGAACCTCATCCTCTGCCCTTTGCATACGGTCAGGTGAATTACAATCAACCTCAACATGCCTTTGCTCAGGTACCTACTCAATACAATGTTCAACCGGAGACCCCTGTTCACACTGCACCACAGCCCATAACTGAAACTCAGGCTACACCTGATACAGTAGTTGCTCAGCAGGAGCCTGTAACTCCTGAATCACCCGATACACCTAAGGAGCCACATAGTCCCGATAGTATTTAAACATAATAAAAAAACTACCGAAAAGACTTTTCTTTTCGGTAGTTTTTTTCAATGTATTCTCGCTTTGCTCGAATTCGATACGACATCAAGTGCAGGGCACATATCTAACACCACAGTTGTATATCGAAAACTCTGCAAGGGTTTATATTGAGGCTTTACGCATCATAAAGGCCAAGAATAACAATACCCACAACTGCAACTGCAATTGTAATATAGTGCTTCAATGAGAGTTTTTCCTTAAGGAAAATTCTACCCCATACAACGGACGCAACGCAATATGCAGATATGATAGGTGCCGCCATTGCAACATGTTCGCTATCTGCAAGTGCATAAATGTAAGCAAATTGACCTGCTGTCTCGAAAATTGCGCCAACGTACTTGGGAGCTTCCTTTTTGGGAAGGAACTTTTGCTTTTTTATGAATTTTACGAAGATAAATGATACAATACCGCAAGCGAGGAACGTGAGCTCGTAAGCAACGTTTGCAACGTCCTCATTAAGTGTTTCAAGCACGATGCTGTCCGCAAAGGTGCCGAGAGCATCAAGCACACAGTAAAGGAGCGGAAGTATAATTGCAAGTGCACTCTTTGAATACTTATAATTTGCCTTTTCCTGACGGAGAGCTCGAAGTTCGTCATCCTCTCTTGCCTCAACGAAACCGAGACCGATAACGCCAAGGCACACAAGAGCAACTGCAATGTACTGAGGCGTTGCAAGTCTGTCGCCCATAATTATGCATAGAACGGCAACAAGTGCACCCGAAGAGTTACAGATGGGGGATGATACTGAAAGCTCGATGTATCTCAGACCCACGTAACCGATCGTCATTGACAGTATGTAAAGTGCAGAAACAGGCAAGTATTTTATGAGTGAGGCGAGATCTATAGGTACGTCTCCACCGAATATCTCATACAACGCATGGATACCCATTACTACACCAACTGCTGTTACCATTTTGAAATGGCTGTACTTGTCAGATTTGTCAGCGCAACCGATTTTTGAAAATAAATCAGAACCACTCCAACAAATCAGCGCGATTATGGAAAACCAAAACCACATTTTTCTCTACCTCTTTTCTATTTTTAATTTGTCACTTTAATTCGTCGTAAAATGACGAAAAATATAATAACACCACAAATAAAATTTTACAATGTTTTTTAAAAAAATTAATGACAAATTTTTCAAATAGTATTATACTTACGTGGTAAAAAAATAATAGGGTGAATGATTTGAATAAACGCGGAATAATGGATATGACCACAGGGCCATTTCTCAGAAAAATACTTATATTCTCCGTACCGCTTATGATAACAGGTGTGCTGCAGTTAATCTACAACGCAGCAGACGTAATGGTGGTAGGCAGATTCGCAGGCAGCGAATCTCTGGCAGCTGTGGGCTCTACAAGCTCCCTTATAAACTTAATAATCAACGTATTCATTGGTCTTTCCACAGGCTCGGGTGTTGTTACTGCCCGAAGCATCGGTGAAGGTGACGGTCAGAAAATCAAAAGATGCGTTCACACCGCAATGGCAGCAAGCATTGCTTCGGGTGTGGCGGTAGGTCTTTTCGGTTTCTTTTTTGCAAGCAGATTCCTTACCCTTATGGGTACACCCGAGGACGTTTTGCCACTCGCCTCACTTTATCTGAAAATATATTTTCTTGGTGCACCCGGCTCACTTGTTTTCAACTTCGGTGCATCAATTCTACGTGCAACGGGTGATACTAAGCGCCCTTTGATTATTCTTTCTCTCACAGGGCTTGTTAATGTTATTCTTAACCTTGTGCTTGTTATCATATTCCACCTTAATGTGGCAGGTGTTGCCATTGCAACTATTGTGGCGCAGTATCTGTCTGCCATTTTTATTGTAATAAGACTCCTCAATCTTGAAAATGCCTGCCGACTTAAAATTAATAATATCCGCATTCACAAGTCAGAGCTTAAGGATATTATAAAAATCGGCTTACCTGCAGGGCTTCAGAACAGTTTGTTTTCACTTTCAAACGTGTTAATTCAGTCCACAATCAACACCTTCGGTTCAGCGGTTATGGCGGGAAACACCGCCGCACAGAACGCGGACGCCTTTATCTACACCTGTACAAATGCTGTAGCACAGACCGCAATGACCTTTACCTCGCAGAATATGGGTGCAAGGAAATACAAAAACCTTAACAAGGTATATTTCATCTGCCTTGGTCTCGCCCTCGGCATAAGCGTCGTTACGGGTGGTCTTGGCCTCCTGTTCCCTGAGCAGATTATCGGTATTTTTTCAACGGATACAGAAGTTATAGAGTGGGGTGTCCAGCGACTTTATATCCTTATGAGCACCTATTTCCTATGCAGCCTTATGGATGTTTCCGGCTGTCAGATACGCGGTATGGGTAAATCCATTGAGCCAATGCTAATCACACTAATCGGCGCCTGCGGTATACGTGTAGCGTGGCTATACACAGGCTTCCGACTCAATCCCGAACTGTGGAATCTTTACCTCTCCTACCCCATCTCTTGGGGACTCACCTTCATCTCCCTTTTCATCTGCTACCTTGTTTTTATGAAAAGGTTGAGGAAACAATAATAAAAAAATGTATCGGTTTCAAAAACGCAACCGATACATTTTCTTTTATCTGTTCTTCAATGCCACATACTCAGTTTCAGGCTTAACGCTGACATAAGCAGGGCGGATAATTTTACCTGAATTCTGTATTTCCTCAAGACGATGTGCACTCCAGCCTGCAATTCGTGCAACGGCAAATATAGGAGTAAACAACTCATAAGGAAGTCCCAGCATACTGTAAACCATACCTGAATAGAAGTCCACATTTGCACTTACACCCTTGTACATTTTGCGCTTTTCAGCAATAATCTGCGGTGCAAGACGTTCAACTGTTTCATAGAGCCTGAATTCTGCCTGTGCGCCCTTTTCCTCAGAGAGTTTCTTTGCATATGTTCTGAGCACATCTGCACGAGGATCAGAGAGTGAATAAATAGCGTGACCCATACCGTAAATAAGTCCTGCTTTGTCGAAAGCCTGCTTATCAAGAAGTTTTGTAAGGTAATCCTTAATCTGCGCCTCATCTGTTGTGTCAATATTCGCCTTCATATCGTCGAACATCTGCATAACCTTTATGTTTGCACCACCATGGCGGGGGCCCTTCAACGAGCCGAGAGCAGCAGAAATTGCGGAATAAGTATCCGTTCCCGAGGACGTAACAACGTGTGTTGTGAATGTTGAGTTATTACCGCCACCATGCTCTGCGTGCAACACAAGTGCAAGGTCAAGAAGCTTTGCCTCAAGGGGTGTGTATTCTCCGTTCTCGCGGAGTATGTAAAGAAGATTTTCAGCAGTATTCAGTTCCTTTTTGGGAAAGTGAATAAACAGACTGTTGTTATTGTGATAGTGCTGGAATGACTGATAGCCATACACTGCCAGGAGCGGAAATTGTGCTATAAGCTGTAAGCACTGTCTGAGAACGTTAGGTGTTGAAATATCATCGGGATTATCATCGTAAGCATATAGAGCGAGAACACTTCTTGATAAAATGTTCATCATATCCTTACCGGGTGCTTTAAGAATCATATCACGAACAAAGGACTGCGGAAGTGACCGATACTCTGATAACTGCTCGCAGAAATCCTTGAGTTCTTTTTCATCAGGGAGCTTCGAAAAAAGCAAAAGGTAAATCGTTTCCTCAAATCCGGGCTGTTCACTCTCCATAAAGCCCTTTACAAGGTCCTTTACGTTGATACCACGGTAAGCAAGCTTGCCGTGACAAGGCACAAACTCACCATCAGCATTTTTCTCCTTGGCTTTAACCATTGAAACCTCAGTAAGACCTGCAATAACACCATTACCGTTCAAATCACGAAGGCCACGCATTACATCATACTGTGCATACATTTCAGGCTTAATATTATTGTTGCCGTCAGAAATAGCGGCAAGTTCTTTTATATAAGGTGTAACCTCTGAATAATTTTTCATATTATAATCCTTTCTATGCAAAAGACCGCCCCATAACTAAATGAGACGGTCAGCAAATTCAACTTCTATTGTCCACAACCTGTTAATCCTCTTGCGGCACCTGATAAACTACGTCCTCGAACTGCATTAGAACCTCTTCACGTTGAAAGCCTTCAAGGTCGTATCTGTCGCTGTAGTAGTTGTATTTATCAATTGTGAAGGTAGAATCAGGCTTTACCGTTATCATAGTACAACCTCTCTGTGAGCCCTCACCTGCAATACCTATATACGCAAGATAATCGATTGTATAACCGTAGCTGAAAATAATGTCATCTCGGCTTACAGTAACGTTATTATAATGGTCGTGACCGTTAAATATCGCCTTAGTCGAGCCAAGCTCAACCATTTTCTCAAAAAGTTCATCTTCACCGATACCGCTGAAAATGCGCTTACCGGTTTCACCAATTATACCGTCAACGTATTTAACATTGTCGGTGTTCTTAAAGTTGTTTGCCTCTAATTCGTCCCAGGCTTCCTTGAATTCCACAAGTGGAATATGAAAAAATGCCAATGATTTCACAGGTACGCACTCATTATAATACTCGCTCTTCTGTGAAAGGTATGATACTGTGGTTTTATTCTCCTCATTCATTCTGCGGACTTCACTCTCGTACCAATCCACCTGATTCTGATGAATATTGTCATACTTCCACCAGATGCCGAAGTAGTCGCCATCTGTATATGAGTGTGAATCAAGCATAATAAATGCCTGTGTAATTATACCAAGTGAGTTTTTAACCTCGATAACGTGGTTACCTTTGCCGTCCACATCCTCAGGACCAGGCTGATAAAGACAGTATTCAAGGCTTTCATCCTCATAAAACTCCGAAACCTTTGCACGGTTGTAGTAGCTGTAAATTTCGGAATCGTGATTACCAAGGGTTACTGTCCAGTAAATCCCTAGCGTTTCAAGAAGATTTATGAGCACCTTTGCACCGCTTTTATTATTGAATGTACCTGCCTGGAATGGAACAGGATATGCAATATCACCTGTAACAATAACAAGGTCGGGCTTCTCTGCAGTAATCATTGCAGCAACGGCATTTACAGCCATTTTATCCTTTGAGTAGCTCATATAACCACCGCCTATATGCACGTCTGTAAGGTGCATCACGCGGAAATCCCGGTCTGTTGTGAAAACCCAATTACCGTTTTTATCCTGTGTGGGTACAAGTTTGTCCTCTGTCTCCACAGGCTTATAAGAGGATGCTTTTTTGGTAACTGATGATACAAGACAAGTATTAACAACTGCCGTAACAACAGCTATTATGATGATAACAGATATTATTGATAAAAGCACCTTTTTCCCTCTGCCCTTTTTGTTCTGTTTTTTTGCAGAAGCCATTTTCTGTCCCACCCTTCATAAAACAAGATGTGATAGATATATGATATCACATTTTTTAACATAATGCAAATCTCTGACCGTTGACCTATCCAAAAAAAGTATGATAAAACAAGAAAAATGAGGCAATTAACGTAGAATTTACAATTATTTAAAATTTGCGCACATATAAATAAAACTGAATGTAATGAAGTTGCCCTCGCTCAATTCGAGAATCACGTCGCTATTATAACAACAAACTGCAAATGGCAAAACAGAACAACTGGCGGTCTACCCACTCAAATAAGGTAAACCGCCAATTTTTTATAGTATTATGTGCTAACAGCTATCCGCTATTTGCTGACTGCTTTTCCTTACTCACTCATGCAAATGCTCAGGAGCTTCAATTACCGTCACAACGGCATCGTGTACTGCAGAAAGAGACTTGTAGGAGTCAATACCAACAATACCCTTGACCTGAACCCAAGTGCCGTCCGGGATGTACTTATCTGCGTTTTTATCTGCGAAGAAAATCTCGATAGGGTCACCTAAATCCTCTAACGGAATTTTGGTATCCTTGGACTCGGTTGTTTCCTCACCACCGGCAATAGCTGTCGTCTCCTCATGGTCATGAGCGTGTTCATGGTCGTCGTGAATGCGGTAAATCCAATAATTCACATTGTTACCCACGAAAACACGTGTGACAAACTGTCCGCGCAGATTAATTGTAGCTCCACGGTAACAGCCATAATCCGGATCACTCTCATCGAGCTGATATGAAGCATCAAGTGCCTGTATCCAATAGCTGTAATTTTCATCGGTTACATTAATTTCAACAACAGCCTTGTCCTCAAACTTGCCACCCTTTGCCTCAATATCGGCAAGCTGTGACTTAATAGCCTGACTCTCTGCAAGAAAATCATTCTCAATGCGTTCAAATTCCTTGTTATGGTTATCGGTCTGCACCTTCGCACCCACCAGAACCGCAACAACTCCGATTATGAAAACAAGAAGAACTGAACCCATTATAATGGTAACCTTCTTCCTGAAGGCGGCATCAGCATAATCCTCCGCCTTCATACCTGCAGGAATTTTCTCCTCCATGCGCTTGGCTTTTCTGCGAGCCTCACGGATTTCCTTGTTGGAAAGCTTCTTGGGTGTGGTGCTTGACTTTTTATTGTCTGCCATAATAATTACCTACGTTCGATAAATCTTTGAATCAAACTCTTGTATGAAGATACGCGAGTTCGGTTGGCTAAAATGTGCTACGTGCATTAATTCTTGGTTTGAGTTTTTTAAGAAGTGACGTGCAGTGTGCTTTTTAGACAACCCGACGCGTATGAAGATACGCGAGTTCGGTTGGCTAAAATGTGCAATGCGCGTTAATTATTAAAAAACTGGGGAAGGTATGCCTTGTGGGCTTCCTTCATCTCTTCGTAGCAGGATTTTGCCTGAGCAAAGTCGCCACAAAGAGGATGAAGCATAAGAGCGTTGAGAGCATCCTCGTCAGAGCCCTTCATACCTGCTTCAACAGTGTATTTCTCATAGGATTTTACTGTACGCATAAGGCTGATGATGTGACGATTATCGAAGTCCTCAATTTCGACAGGGGTTGCACCGTCTGCACCGATAACAGCGGCAATTTCAACGATATCATCATCATCCATAAATTTAAGGGTGCCGTTGTTCTTGATATTAACAACGTGAACATCCTTCTTGTCGTTTGCGATAGAGTCAATAAGCGAAACTGCTGCAAGTGAATACTTGTAGCCACCGCGCTGTTCAAGGAGCGCAGGCTTGATTACAAGCTCATTATCGCTGTAAAGCTTGAGAAGTTCTTCCTCAATTTCCATACAAACCTGGGCACGGCTCTTTGAACCCGACTTAAGATAGTTAAGCTTTGCCTGACGGCTGTAGTAATACTGAAGATATGATGAAGGAAAGCCCTTGCAAGCGTTGAGGCACTCCATATCAAATCCGTCGTCGTGGATATTTTTCATAACTGTAGGAGCAAAATTGTCATCAAAGATACTGTCAAACTTTTCTTCGCCGTTAACCTTAAC
>JAZNLJ010000053.1:0-22626 GCA_045579005.1 Acutalibacteraceae bacterium
AGTACTTGTTGCTCATAGCAACCGTACGGTTAACCAGGTTGCCGAGAGTGTTTGCAAGGTCAGAATTGAATCGCTCGATAATTGTTTCGTAGGTGATTGTGCCGTCCTGTGCGTGAGGCATCTCGGAAAGAAGGTAATATCTGACAGCATCAACACCAAAGCGGTTGCAAAGGTCATCGGCGTAGATAACATTACCACGAGATTTGCTCATTTTATCGTTGCCTGAAAGAAGCCATGGATGACCGAAAACCTGCTTGGGCAGGGGCTCACCGAGAGCCATAAGCATAATGGGCCAGTAAATTGTGTGGAAACGAAGAATATCCTTACCGATAATGTGCACATTTGCAGGCCAGTATTTTTTATACATCTCTGACTGATTGTCAGGGTCATAGCCAAGACCTGTGATGTAGTTTGAAAGTGCGTCTATCCATACATAGATAACGTGCTTGTCATCAAAGGGAACGGGAACCGCCCATTTGAAGGATGAACGTGATACGCACAAATCCTGAAGACCGGGCTTGATGAAGTTGTTGATCATCTCTTTTTTACGGCTTTCGGGATAGATGAAATCAGGGTTGCTTTCGATATATTCTTCAAGTTGTTTCTGATATTTGCTTAATTTGAAGAAATATGTTTCTTCTTTTTCTTTTTTAACTTCTCTGCCACAGTCTGGACACTTGCCGTCAACAAGCTGACTGTCTGTGAAGAAGCTTTCGCAGGGCACACAGTACCAGCCCTCGTACTCACTCTTGTAAATATCGCCCTTGTCGTAGAGCTTTTTGAAGATTTTTTGTACTGCTTTTTCGTGGTAGTCGTCAGTTGTGCGGATGAATTTATCGTAGGTTGTGTTAAGGCAATCACAGATGTCCTTGATTTCACCTGCAACCTTGTCAACATATTCCTTAGGAGAAATACCTGCCGCAGCAGCGTATTCCTCAATTTTCTGACCGTGCTCGTCAGTACCTGTCTGGAAGAAAACATCATAGCCCTGCATTCTCTTGAAGCGTGCAAGTGCATCGGACAAAACAATCTCATAAGAGTTGCCGATGTGGGGCTTGCGTGAGGTGTATGCAATAGCCGTTGTGATGTAATAAGGTTTATTGTTCATTTTAATTATCTCCTTTAACAAGCCCTCGAATGAGAGAGCTTGGTAATTATTCTGATTTCAATTCAAACTTTTTCTTACCGATGCCTTTTGCATCAATGGTAACTGTGATGTCACCCTTTTCGCCTGTTGTTCTGATCCAGAACGCTCTGTCGCCACCGATAAGGGGGAACTCTGTGGGTCCGATAACCTTTGCAGGACCTTTAACAGTAACCTTAACGGAACTGTCTGCAAAGGGAACTCTGTTACCGTTCTGGTCAAGAGCTACCATCTGGATACGAGTTGCATCGTAGGTGTCACTCTCTCTGAGGACAAGTGAATCTGCCTTAACGTCAAGTGAAAGGTCAGTAACTGCAGTTCTCATGACGGTTGCAACACATTCGTCGTTTTTATAGCCTTCAAATTTATAGGTAATCTGCTCGTTACCCCAACCGCCGATGTATTTTGTAACTATGTCAAACATTCTGTTAAATGGAATCTTGCCCACAACCATCGCGGCACCTGCCTTGATGAATTTTGAAGGGGGCAATTTCCACTGCTTTGTCTGTGCGGCAACTAGGGTATCTGTAAGGAGTGCAGCCGCCTTGGGGTCAAGACCATCATCCGTTACAAGAGCATCGCCAATAAAGTCAGATGCAATCATAGGGGGATGAGGAAGATTTTTGAATTTTGAAGAATCGGGGTAAATTGTGCTTGTATATTTGCCGTTTTTGTAGAGTTTTACATAGTCACAGTTTGTGAATACCCACACGTCACCGATTGTTCCGCCGGGATGCTCACCGATATCCATAGCAGATGTAACCTCGAGGTAAGGCTTATCATCCTGCTGTGAGCGGTAAACTGCTGCACCCATTTTTGGCACACGGAACATATCTGTAACACCGTGGTAGCAGATTCTGTCACCACTGCCAAAGTCCTTGTGGGTGTTGTAGTCTGCCATACACCAGCCGATAGCACCGCTTGTACGCTTGTTGCCGTAGGCGGAGTTGAGAACTCTTGTGTGACGCAGAGCGTGTTCTGCACGAACACCCTCCTTGTCAAAGCTCTTTGTGGGGAACATATGGCCGTTGTGCTCTGTTACAAGGTAAGGTGCCTTAAGGCTACCGGAAGCAATGGCAGGGGGTAAAAGGTTTATCGCACCGCCTGAGTGAATAAAGTCGTTCATTGTGTAAACGTCCTCAAGCAAGTGGCTGAAGGGCATATTTCTTACACCGCCTGTCTGACGGGTATTGTCAAGCTCTCTTGCAAGGGCATTTGTCTGTGCATAGAATTCGTCACAATCAAGACCTTCATTGACACGTACACCCCAAAGGATAACTGAGGGGTGGTTTCTGTCACGGAGCACCATTCTGCGCACGTTGTCAAGGCAAATATCACGCCATTCGCCCTCGCCAAGGTGCTGCCATGAAGGCATTTCGGTGAATACCAAAAGACCGATTTCATCGCAGCGGTCAAGGAAGTGGATGCTGTTGGGATAGTGTGAAGTCCTTACAAGATTTACGCCCAATTCGTATTTGAGAAGGTCAGCATCTGCCTTCTGTACACTTGCGGGCATAGCATAGCCCACGTAAGGGTAGCTCTGGTGTCTGTTAAGACCACGGATTTTGATTTTCTTGCCGTTAAGGTAGAAGCCGTCCTTCATAAAACGGCATTCTCTGAAGCCGAAGCGAACCGTGATTTCATCAGAATCATTGAGTTTAATAGTCAGTGTATATAAATTTGGGTTTTCAATATCCCATAATTTAATATCTTCAACCGCCCACTTTGCATTTATAACTCTGCCCTTGAAATCGGTTGATTTTTCACCGATTTTTTTATCACCGTCGAAAAGCGCAAAGGTAAGTGTACCCTCTGTGCTTTCGGAGAGAGTAACGTCAATATCCATTACCTTTTTGGGCTGTAAAACGTTGAGTGTTCTTACAAAGGCATTATCGATGTAGATATCTGCAACCTCTTCAAGCCATACCTCACGGTAAATACCACCGTAAACAAGGTAGTCAACAACGTTGCCAAAGGGCGGAATCTCGTTGCGCTCGGTTGAGTCAAGCTCTACTACGAGAAGGTTGTCTTTTGCTTTTACTTTGTCAGTAATATCAAATGTAAAGGCATTATATGCACCTTTATATTCACCGATAAATTCGCCATTAAGGTAAACCTTTGAATAAACAGCGGCACCCTCAAAATGGAGAATGTAGCGCATATTCTTATTCTTTTTAATGTCAAAGCGTTTACGGTAACAGCTTACAAACTGATATGATTTTTCATCAAAATAGTTGAGAGGCAGTTCTTTATTGGCATGGGGAATGTCAACAGTCAGGAATTTGCTGTCGTCATAGTCCTTTTCGACCATTTCTGCCGAGAAGGAGGGGTTGTACTTCCAATCGAAGTTAAGAGGATATTTATTTCTCATATATAACGCCCTTTCAGAATTGGTTATTATTTCTATTTTATACCATTATAATAAGTATGTCAACAAAGCACCCTTATCATTAGCAACTTTTTCTTCAATAACGGCATCAAGGAGCCTGCTGAGGGCTTCACCCACATTTTCACCCGTGAGTCCTTTTGCTATAAGGTCATTTCCGTTGACGGCAAGCTGATTTATGGTGCAGCACTCATTGTTGCTTTCGATTTCTTCCAACCACTTAAGGGTTTGTGCAGTACCCTCGCTTATATCACGGTAGCTCTCTGAGAGTGCACCACGGTCGCTTTTTTTAATTATTAAAAGAGTACGTATATCATCGGGGGTCTTTGTTTTAAGGTGATGCTTCAGCTGGATTTTGCTTTCAGTTGGCTCAAAGTCGTGATAGCTTACAAGGAATGAAACACGGTTGATTGTCTTTTTGTCAAATTTTAGTCTTGTAAGAATTTCACGCGCCATTTCACCACCGATTATAGCGTGCTTTTTGAAGGTACTGTCACCCTTTTCATTAAGGGCGTGGGCAGGCACCTTGCCAAGGTCGTGCAAAAGCATGGTAAGACGTAATACTCTGTCAGGGGGTATAGTGTCAACCGTGTGGCAGATGTGCTCCCATACGTCGTAAGCGTGCTTTTTGCCATATTGTTTAAAATTTACCGCAGGCGCAATCTCGGGAATAAATACTGACAGCACATCGGGGTATTCCATAAGGATGTTAAAGGCATTTTTACCACAGACAAGCTTTGTTAGTTCAACATTAAGACGTTCAGCGGAAATGTTTTTCAATAAATTTTTGTTGCGGTGAATTGCTGTAGCAGTTTCATTTTCAATTTCAAACCCTAAAGTGGCAGCAAAGCGTAAGGCTCGCATAATGCGAAGCCCGTCTTCCCGGAAGCGTTTATCTGGGTCACCTACGGTTTTTATTATACTATTATATATGTGGCTCTGTCCGTCGTAAAAGTCTACTATACCTATCTCAGGATTGTAGGCTATTGCATTGACTGTAAAATCTCTTCTCCCAAGGTCGTCCTTAAGGTTTCCCGTAAAGGTAACGTCTCCTGGGTGGCGATTATCCTCATATTCACCATCGATGCGGTAGGTCGTAATTTCAAAAGGCTTTTTATTGATGATAACAGTAACAGTACCGTGCTTGATGCCTGTTTCAATTATTTTAAAATCCTTGAAAATCTGTATAGTTTCCCGTGGGGTGGCGTTGGTTGTAACGTCCCAGTCGCCGGGTTCAATATCCATAAGACTGTCGCGCACAGCACCGCCTACGCAAAAAGCCTCGTAGCCTGCATTTTTAAACAAATCCAGTATAAGAGAAACCTCTGAAGGAAGATTAATTGTCATAACACTACTCCGTAAATAAATTATAGTTATATTATGGTCTTTTTGGTGTTTTATGTCAACAAATAATTACAATTTGATATTATTACACCTTTTTGTGCACTATTAAAGGTTACAGTTTGTAATTTCTGCAATTTTTACAAAACTCATTGTGGTTTTTCCACAAGTATACCAATATTTTCCACAAAATATAGGTTAGTGTTGTTTTTTGGTGGCGAAAACTTTGTGGAAAGTAACCAAAAAGCGCTTTTTTGAAAATTTGACTTTTTGTGTTTAATGAGTATAATACAAATTGCCATAGGATAACTGCGGCATTTTTGTTGGCAGTATTGTGTTGAACTCAGGCAATTCAGCACGCTATTGTTGATAAATTTGCCTACAACGGCAGCATATTGATTCACCCCGATGGGTGGCAAAATCGATAGGTTGCTTGTCTAAGGAGAAACTTTTATCATGACATTTTCAAATAAGGGCGAAAAGGCAGTCTCTGCACGCATCAAGAGAGTAATTCTCTTGGTAATGGCAGCAGTGTTCTTCGTATCAGCAACAGCCTTCGCCACACCGCCTGCAATGTACAACGTTACAATCTACGACGGTGACAACGCTGTTTCAGTTATGACAGCCGAGACCGATGCTCAGCAGATTCTCGTTAACGAGGGCATCACAGTGAGTGAGGCATACGGCGATACAGTCAGCTTTGTGAATTTCACAGGTAAGGACGGCAGCGCAATTATTATCAGACGTGGTGTTAAGGTTACAATCGAGAACTTTGACGGCACAGTCCATACCGTGCACACATCAGGCACAGTAGCTGATGCTCTCAGTGCGGCAGGTGTTACTCTCACAAAGGGTACTGCACTTAACTACGCATCAACAGAGCTTCTTACAGATGGTATGGTTATCGAAATTTACGATATCTATGATGTTACAATCAAGGTTGACGGAAAGACCGTTACCAAATCAGTTTCGGGCGACACAGTAGCCGATGCACTTCAGCTTGCAGGTATCACACTTGCCGAGCAGGACTATACAGAGCCTGCGCTTGATACTGTCCTTAAGGACGGCATCCTGGTTGAGGTTTTCCGTGTTACTCTTAAAAAGCGTACCGAAAAGGAAGATATTGACTTCGAAACAAAGTCAATCAACACAGCTACACTCTATAAGGGTGAAAAAAAGGTCGTTACAGAGGGTATCAAGGGCGCAAAGGCCGTTGAATACGAGGATCGCTTTGTTAACGGTGAACTTGTAGAGTCAAAGGTTATTGCAGAAAACGTACTTGTTCAGCCCACAAACGAGGTTGTCCAGGTTGGCACAAAGGAGAAGCAGACTCTTGCTCCCTCAGGTGCTGATAGAGATACAATTAAAAATGCACAGACAGCATCAAAGCCTGTTTATGCAACAGAACTTCCCATTGGCACACCTATTAGTGAGCTTAAGGTTCCTGACAGAGTTCAGATCGGCTCCAATGGTCTTCCCACAAGCTACAAGAGTGTAAAGAATGCCAAGGCTACAGCATACTGTGAGCCCGGCGGACTTACTTCAACAGGTGCCCGCGCACAGAACGGCTATATTGCTGTAGACCCCAAGGAAATTCCCTACGGCACAGAGATGTACATCGTTTCTGCAGATGGCAAATACGTTTATGGTTATTGTATTGCAGCCGATACAGGTGGATTTATCTATAGCGTTGATAACACCGTTGACCTTCACATGAACACAGAGGCAATGTGCAGACAGTGGGGCAGACGTGATATCGTTATCTACTTCTTATAATAATTAAATTTAATCGTAAATAAACCCGACAGTGTGAGCTGTCGGGTTTGTTTTATCTGTTCAGATTTATGCAGGCAGTAACGCATCTGACTTCTGCAGCACCATTAAAGAGGAGCATTTTCGTGCTTTCATTTAGAGTGACACTTGTTGTCTTCAGGTCGTCACACAATAATATTCGCATATTGTCAATATTGCAACCTGCTTCTTTATTGTATGATAATGCGCCGGCAAGGTTACCTGTGCGAAGATGTGCGGGTAACGAGTGCTGTGTTGACGTAGGGAAATCCTTGTTGATAAGGTTGTAACAAGGAAGCTGCAATTCACTGGCAACTATATCAGCAAGCCGCTCTGCCTGGTTATAGCCTCGCTTTTTAACGTCGCTTTTGTGTGAGGGCGTGAAAGTGACACAATCGAAGTCATAGCCTGCGTACCGTGTTTTTACACATTCTGCCATTTCCTTGCCCAGATTTTCCGTGATTGCCGGATCATTTCTGAATTTCATAAGGTAAATTGCCTTCTGCGGACCCTTTTCATAATAGAATGGTGCACAAACACTCATATAAAAGGGTGCGCTTCTGCAGATGCAAACCTTTTTCGGGACTCCGCACTTCTCACAGATGTCACCCTCTATACGGCTGGGATTTTCTTCACATTCCGTACAAAGGCTTTTTCTGACGTCGCACACCTCACCGCAGATTCTGCACCTTCGGGTGAAGATAAGATTTTTTAAATTGTTTGAAATGTCTTTGATTTTCATCAGCTTTCATCCTTGAGAAAGTGAGCAAGTGCAGAGTAACGACGCGCTTTTCTGTCATTCTGCGTCATTTTGCATATCATCTCTCCCGCACCTACTGAAACAAGCATATCACGTGCTCTTGTAACTGCTGTGTACAGAAGATTTCTGTAAGCAAGGTTAGGTACAACACCCACCACAGGGAGAACTACAGCCTTGAATTCACTTCCCTGACTTTTGTGTACGGTTATGGCATAAGCAAGCTCAAGCTCACTGAGATATTCTCCGGGGATAATGGCTGTTCTGCCATCAAAGTCAACTGTTACCACACCTGACTTTGTATCAATACTAGTGAGAGTACCAATGTCACCATTGAAAATTCCTATGCCCTTTTCAAGGGGGGATTTCCATTCAATACTATAATTGTTACGCACCTGCATAACCTTGTCGCCCTGACGGAAAAGCCTGCCTGCCACAATAAGCTCGCTTTTTGCGTCATCAGCGGGGTTGAGAGCGTTCTGCAACAGCTTGTTCAGGTTTTGTGTGCCTGTTTCACCTTTCTTTGAGGGACATATAACCTGTATATCGGTTATAGGGTCCCAGCCGTAAGCATTGGGTAAACGCTGAGAACATAAGTCTGTGACGGTCTGTGCCGCAAGGGCGGGTGTAGCGCGTTCAAGGTGAAAATAATCCTTTCCATCGTTTGTCAGGTCAGGGTTTTCGCCTGATACAATTTTATGAGCGGTTGTTATAATTTTGCTTTCCATTGCCTGTCTGAAAACCTGTGTGAGACGAACAACGGGGAGCATTTGTGATTCTATTAAATCCTGCAGTACGTTACCAGCACCCACGGGTGGTAGCTGGTCGCTGTCACCAACAAGAATAAGACGACAGCCTAAGGGTAACGCATCGAGAAGGTTTGCAAACAGGTGTATGTCAATCATTGACAACTCATCAAGGATAAGTGCACTGCAATCAAGAGGATTTTGTATGTTGCGTCTGAAAACAGGATGGTCATCCTCGTCCCATTCCACCTCAAGAAGACGGTGGATTGTCTTTGCTTCCATACCCGTGACCTCGCTCATCCTTTTGGCAGCTCTGCCTGTGGGTGCTGCAAGGGCAATGTCAAGGTGTTGCCTTTCGAAGATATCTATAATGCCCTTAATAGCAGTTGTTTTACCCGTACCGGGTCCGCCCGTCAGTACCAGAAGCCCCTTCTTTGCTGCAGTTGAAATAGCAATACGCTGTTGCTCCTGGTATTTGATGCCGTTTTTTTGCTCGATGCGGTCAATCCAATCAGCGAGCTGTGGTGCACCTGGTGGCGGGAAGCCGGCGACAATATTTATTCTTTCGGCAATCTTTTTTTCCGCAAGGTATGATGAGGGTAAAAATACGAACTCCTTTTTGCCGAGGGTTGCGCACTTTAACTGACCTGTGTTCACAAGATTGTCGATTGTGATATCAATTTCATCCCGGCTAACCTCAAGTAAGTCTGCGGAGGGCTTTAATAATTTTTCGCGGGGGATACAAGTGTGACCGCGGTTGGTGGAATTGTAGCGGCACACGTGAAGAATACCCTCGCGGATTCTGTAATCGGGGAGAGGTTTTTTGGGCAGCTTACTTTCAATGCTCTCTGCTCTTTCAAAGCTTATACCAAGACCCATTGAGCAGAGCATATATGGATTGGTTTCAATTTTCTCTACGGCATTTATACCCATTTTTTTGAAAATGCGCACACACTCAGCAGGGGAGAACCCGTATTTTTCAAGTCCAAGCATAACGGTGCGCATAGCATATTGTTTTTTGAATTCCTCGCCCATAGTCGTAGCCTGTTCCCGCGATATTCCTTTAAGCGAAGACAGTCTTTCGGGTTCGTTTTCAAGTATGTAGAGAGTTTCCTCACCGAAGTGCTCAACAATATTCATTGCTTTTTTCGGACCAATACCCCTGATGACACCGCTTGCAAGATATTTGTAAATCTGTTCGGTTGTTTCAGGCATACAGCGAGTAAAGCCGGTAGCTTTGAACTGCCTGCCGAATGAAGGGTGTGTGGTATAGGTGCCTGTGAGGTTAACCGTTTCACCTGCACAAACTCCCGGTAAAACGCCCACGACGGTGAGGAGCTCATTTTCCATAGCAAGGTCAAGGACGGTGAAGCCGTTTGCCTCATTCTGAAAAGTGACCTCTTCAACTATACCTGTAATTTTTTCTTCCTTGAAATCCATAGTGTCACCAACGGTAAAAAGAATACCTGTATTCTACCATATTATCAAAATAAATGGTAGATTTTTGGTACATTTTTTTAATTTAAAAAATTGAAATGACTATTGGTATATGATAATATATGATTGTAAAAATTTGCTCGCGGAGGAATAACTATGAAGTATATTCTTGACAAAGACAATCATCACGATTTTAAAAAGGTAGAGGCAGGCAGACTTGCCCCCAGAGCCTATGCAATTCCTCACTCCAAAAAGAAGGATGCCCGCAAAGCGGACTACAAAACAGAGCGCTACAATTCTGATCTTGTGCGTATCTTATCAGGTGAGTGGGAGTTCAAATATTATAAGAAAAAATCAGCGTTACCTGCCACGCTTGACACCTCAAGACTCAAGTTTGACAAGGTGAATATTCCTTCAACCTGGCAGCGTACAGGTTACGAGCCTCCGGTTTACCTCAATACTCCCTACGGTTTTGACGGCAGAGTGTTCGGTCTTGAATGGGGCAAGGGCGTAAAGCCGCCTGTACTTCCGGATGATTTCTCCTGCGGTGTTTACCGTAAATTTGTTGATGTCAACGACCTTAATAAAACGTACATACTCACATTCCTAGGTGTTTCGCCCTGTGTAGATTTGTACGTTAACGGCATTTTCGTTGGCTACGGTGAAGCATCACACAACTCATATGAATTTGACATTACTGAGTATGTAAAAGAGGGTGCAAACGAAATTTTGGTTGTTGTGTTCAAGTGGTGCACAGGCTCATATCTTGAAGCACAGGATATGTTCAGGGAAAACGGTATTTTCCGTGATGTGCTTCTCTATGAATACGACAAATGCTTCATTAACGACTTTCAGGCTATTCCTGCCAAGAAAGGTAAGAAATACGATCTTGATATAACCACCGAGGTTCTCGGTGCATACAAAAACAGCACCGTTAAGGCTACTCTTTACGACGGCAAAGAGGTTATAGCAGAGGGCGAGGCGGTTGCATCCGGTAAAACTGCAATTTCCTTCAAGAAGCTTAGCGTTGAGGAGTGGAGTGCAGAAATACCCCGCCTTTATGAGCTCACAATTACTCTTTACAACGGCAAAAAAGAGGCAATGACAATTCGTCAGTATGTGGGCTTTAAAAATATTGAAATTGACGGCACAACGTTCTATTTTAACGGCAAAAAAATTAAGCTCAAGGGTGTTAACCACCACGATACCCACGAATCAAAGGGCTATTGCGAGGATTTTCTTGACCTTGAAAAGGACGTCCGCCTTATGAAGGAGTTCAATGTAAACTGCGTAAGAACCTCGCACTATCCGCCTGATCCCTTCTTCCTTGAGCTTTGCGACCACTATGGACTTTACGTGGTTGACGAAGCAGATATTGAAACCCACGGTCTCTGGAATCTTGATTGTGACGAGGCACTTATCAGTCATGACTTGAAGTGGGCACCACGTTATATGGACAGAGTTCGCAGAATGTACTACCGTGACAGAACTCACACTTCAATTATTATGTGGAGTCTTGGTAACGAGTCAAAGGGCTACAAGTGTCACGATAAGTGTTATAAGATGCTTAAAGATCTGGGCACAAAAATTCCCGTTCACTACGAGGGTGTTACACACACTAAGCGCCAGCATTATGATGTTTATTCACAGATGTATACCCATCAGGACGATATGAAGGAAATTGCACGTCGTAAGCACGGCAAATCCTTTAACGAAGTGCCTTTTTACCTTTGCGAGTATTGTCACGCTATGGGCGTGGGTCCCGGTGCTCTTGAGGAGTATATGCAGATATTCTACTCTGATGATATCTTTATGGGTGGCTGTATCTGGGAGTGGGCAGACCATTCAGTTCTTCATGATGGTGACGGCTTCCCTTACAGATACACCTACGGTGGTGACCATGGCGAGGCTTTGCACGATGAGTGCTTCTGTGTTGACGGTCTTTTCTACCCCGACCGCACACCACACACAGGTGCTTATAATATGAAGGTAGCTTACAGACCCTTAAGAGCAACAAAGCTTTCAGGTAATAAGCTTACCATTCTTAATACAAACCGCTTCAAAGCATCTGACGATATAGAGGTTTACTGGGATTATCAGGTGAATGGTGAGTCAGTAAAATGCGGTAGCTTTATGACAGCTATTGCTCCCGAAAAGGAAGCAACCTATAAGCTTGATTTGCCCAAGGTTGATTATGAAAAAAACACATATCTTAACCTTACTTACCTTCAGGGGGATTTTGAGGTTGCAACAGAGCAGCTTACACTTTCCGAGGCACAGTTTATTATGCCTTCACTTGAAATGGGTAAGATTACAATGACCTCTGACGGTGAAAAGATTACCGTTAAATACCCCGACGGTGCTATTGAATTTTCTGAGGAAACGGGTGAGGTGCTTTCATACAAGGCAAACGGCGTTTCCGTGCTCAACAAGAATCCTGTTTCACACAAGGGTTTCCTTCTCAACTTCTACCGTGCGTATATTGATAACGACAGACGCGTTGGTGAGGCATGGGCAGAGCAGGGCATCTACAACCCCCGAATTGTACTTGAGGATTTGAGTGCCGAGGTTAAGTCGGGTGTTGCTTCTGTAAGTGAGTACGTAACGGTTTACGGTAAGGAAAAGCCTGTTTTCAATGCAAATATTCTCTACATCATCGGTGCTAACGGTATTCTTGATATTGAGGTTGCAGTTGCTCCCGCTGAGGACGGTGAGGTTATTGAGGATATGGCTCGTGCAGGTATTACCTTTGAGGCAGATAAGAAATTCTCAGCTATCGAGTACTTCGGCAGAGGTGAAAAAGAGAACTACAACGACTTTAACGCACACGCTCCCGTTGGACTTTACAAATCCACAGTTGCCGATGAGCATGAGCCCTATATCAGACCTCAGGATAACTCAAACCACTCAGACGTATCATACCTTAAGCTTATGAGCGACAAGGGTGAGGAGATTCTTATCTACTCCGATAAGAAGTTTAACTTCAACGTTCATAACTATACTCAGGAGGCACTCCGCAAGGCAGAGCACAGAGAAGATCTTTGTGATGAAAAGACTACCTTTGTCACACTTGATGGCTACACAAGAGGTACAGGTACAGGTAGCTGCGGACCTAAGACTTTACCTGAATATACAATTGATACCTCAAAGGAGCTTACATTCAATTTTGTGATTGTTCCCCAGAAGAAAGGATAAGACTATGGGTCTTGTTTACAGCTTTATTGATTTTTCGGATAAAAAATTTAAAGATATAATCGCACTTCGTCGTGAAGTCTTTTGCGACGAAGTGGGTGAAACATCTGCCTATATCAAGAGTGGGTATGACGAAACTGCAAAGCACGTTGTATACGTTATCGATGGTAATGTTATCGGTTGCGGAAGTATGATTCACCTTGGTGAGGACGAATATGAAATTTACAAAATCGCAGTTAAAAAGAACTATCGTAATTTCGGTTTAGGTAAGAAGATTTTTGGCTTGCTTAAAGCTTTTGCACTTGAAAATAATGCTGAAAAGCTTGTTGCAACTTGTCGCACAGAAGCCCTGTTTTTCCTTGAGAAAAACGGTCTTGCAAAGTGCGGTGTGCCTGTGGACGGCTATATTAAGTGCGAGAAAAACCTTGTTTTTCAGGGTGCTCGATGGGTACAGTTTGACGGTGAAATTCACTCCGTGATTGCCCGTTGCGATTTTGTGGCAGATAAGAAGGCCCCTACAGAGCTTGTTGTCAGCGGACTTGGATTCTGTGATGTTTATATAAACGGCAAAAGCATCTGTGACAGAGTCCTTGCTCCTGCCTGGACTAACTATGTGAGGTCCTCCACCGAGACAATGGAATATCCCATTTTCGACACTATGACAAACAGAATTCTTTATGAAAGAATTGATGTGTCAAGGTTCATTAAAAAGGGCAAGAACACAATCGTTTTCCATATTGGCGGGGGATGGTTTACTCAGCGTGAGTGTATTAACGAGGGCGTAAAGGCCTACGGTGACCTGATGTTATGCTTCAAGCTTACTCAGGGCGATAGAATTCTTGCAAAGAGTGACGGGTCCCTTAAATACAGGAAGTCGTTTGTACAGAGGGCAAACCTGTATTACGGTGAAGACCATGACGCACGCGTTGGCGGCTATGATTTCTCCGATGTTTCAGAAAGTACCGATGCTTGGAAGAATGCCGACATAATAGCAGACCCTCTTTCAATTTTGCAGGAGCAGGATTGTCTGCCTGATAAAATTGTAAGAAGGCTTAAACCAAGGTGCATATTCAAAAGAGGAGACTATGCCGTTTACGATATCGGTGAAAACGTAACAGGCTATCCTGTTATTGAATTTGACGAGCGCACGTATATCGGTGATAATTGCACAATTCGCTTTGCTGAGGAAATAAATGAAGACGGCACCCTTGCTTTCCATTCTGCAGGTGGTGAATTTCGCATGCAGAAGGACACCTTCGTGCACGACGATAAGTGCAAGGAATATTATCCTCGCTTTACCTGGCACGGTGCACGCTACTTTGATGTGCTGGGCAGGGTAAAGGTGAAGGAATATCGTGTAAGTCATACGGATATGAAGCCTATTGTTAAGTTCAAATCATCAAACGAAACACTTCAGTGGATTTTTGATGCTTATATAAGAACACAGCTCAGCAACGTCCACGGTTGTGTGCCTTCGGATTGCCCCCATAGAGAGCGACTTGGTTACACGGGAGACGGTCAACTGACTGCAGATGTGGTAATGACCTGTTTCGATGCAGAAAAAATGTATCGCAAATGGATGCAGGATATTGCCGACTGTCAGGATATCTATACAGGTCACGTTCAGCACTCTGCACCGTTTTATGGCGGTGGCGGAGGTCCCGGAGGCTGGGGTGGTGCAATGGTTATCGTGCCATACACCTTCTACAAGCACTACGGTGATAAGGCTGTACTTGAAAAGTATTATCCCAATATGCTTATGTACCTTGACTACCTGCAAAGGCACAGCGATAACGGTATCGTAATGAGCGAGGAGTTGGGTGGCTGGTGCCTTGGTGACTGGTGCTCACCTAAGGATAGAAACCTGATACCTGAGCCATTTGTAAACACTTATTTCTACCTTAAAACCCTTGCAATGACTGTAGAGGTTGCAGAGGTTATAGGCAAATCATCCAAGGAACTGAAATCACGCTATAAGACCGTTAAGAAAGTGTTTACGGATAAGTATTACGATAAGAAAACTTCCACCTTCTACGGGTCGGTTGAGGCCTGTGATGCTTATGGTTATGACCTTGGCTTCGGTAACGAGAAAACCCTGGAAGCAATCGTCAATAAGTATGAAAAACTTGGTGAGTTTGATACAGGCATATTCGGCACGGATATCCTACTTCGCACGCTGTGTGAGAACGGACACAAGGACCTCGCCTTCAAATTACTTACCAATGAAAAGGAAAATTCATTCTACAATATGAAAAAACATGGAGCAACAACCCTTTGGGAAAACTGGGATGGCGCACATTCCCATAGCCACCCTATGTTTGGTGCGGTTGTTAAGTATCTTGTGGAGTATTTTAATGAAATTTAAGTTGCCGATTGCAATAGCAACTTTAAAGTAGCGCAAAGCTTCATTAAGTTTGTAAAAAAACTAAAAATGACACAACAAAGTAGTTGGCGGTCCTACCTCTCTGGTTTAAGAGAGGGGGACCGCCTTTTTGTCAAGTTGATGTTTAATTTTAGTTTTCAAGCGCGTGATTATTTGCGTATAAAAGCAAGGCTTGTCGGGAATTCTCCACCATTCGCCCCGACTTTATTAAGAAAAGTAAATAACCTCCCGGAATTTGGTTTACCATAACAACGGCTTAATGCGTAATAGTCCCCCTCTCTTAAACCGGAGAGGTAGAACATACAACGGCTTTATTGCTTCATATTTACTTGTTTATTAATGTTTTGGCAATCAGAATCAAAATATTCTTTTTTGTAATATAAAAAAACTGGTTTAAAAAATTTCGGATTTTTGCTTTTACATATTGACAGAATAAACAACAAAGTGTATAATACGACCATAAGATAACATCGAAAACAATCTTGATGAAAAAGGGGTATGAATTATGGTATGCAAGAAGTGTGGACATCATTCTGAGAATTCTTACGGTGTGTGTCCTTATTGCGGTCAGACGGTAGGATATAAAAGCGAAAATAATACAAAGTTGATTGTTTTGTTAATAAGTCTTTGTGTAATTTTTGTTGTTTCGGTTGTAGTATTTGTGGCTTTTTTTGTACCGGGTATGTTCTCTCATCCTCAAATTCAGGATTATGAAGAGGCGGTTAATGAGCGGGTGGAGTCAACCCCCACAAAGCCGGCAAATGAGTTAACAGCAAACGAAAAACCATATATGACATTTTCGTGCGAGATTGGTATGGTGAATGGTGTTCTGTACGCAGGCGACCATATCGGATACACAAAAGGGGAGAATGGTTACAATACTGAAAAAATTGAAAAGTCAATAATCCCTGTTTTGCCCGTCGAGGGTTACACAAACAATGGCTACAAATGGATTGTCAGTGGGTTTGCGTATTATGACAGATACATTTATTATATGCTCTCTTACCCTCAATCACCGATGAGTGAATCCAAGCTGTACAGATGCAAATCCGATTTTTCTGAGCAGGAATTTATTGGTGGTTCAGAGTATGATTTCCTTTCGGGTGAAACCCTTGGAGAATTCAGCAGTGCTGCAACAGATTTTTTGATTTGTGATGATATCCTGTATTTTATTGTCCCGGGTTATGATCTGAGTGGGGATATTAAGGTTCCGTCTGTTGATTTAAAAACAATGCATATAGCAGACAGAAACTACCCCGATGTAACCGGCTATGTGTATAACGACGTTGTTTTTGAAAAAGAGTCGGCAGGTAATGGTGGTTATCATCTGTACATAAATAATAACGGTCAAAAAAAGAAATTGGGTAAAGAGGTTACTTTCGTTTGGGGCTTTGATGGTGAGTATGTTTACTATTCGAAGCCATCAGCAGACAGAATACATGCAGAATTGTATAAAGCTGACATAAACACAGGTGTAGAAGAGCTTATTGATACAAAATCATCGGCAAAAGACGGGACTCCATATTTCTGCTTTTGACTTGACGAAACTATGATTTAGAAACTATAATGTAGATATCATAAAATCACAAAAAGGGGTAAATGATTATGGCCGAAGAAAAGAAATTCCTTCCTGAAGAGGAACAGGCTACAGAGGAAAAATCAGAGGTTGCAGAGGCAGCGGAAGCTGCCGATGAAAAAGAAGAAACAACTCCCGATGCTTCAGATAATAAAGAGGCAAATCCCGAAGTAGCAGATAACGAAGAAAAAACAAAGCCTAAAAAGAAAGGTCTTGTTATAGGCATATGTGCGGTACTTGTTGCTGTTGTTGTGGGTGTTGTGGCGGTAATGTCAGGCTTTGGCGTAAAGAAAGAGCCCGGTACAGAAACACAGGCTCCTGAGACTGAGGTAACTGAAGCTTATGATACTATTCCCGCTGTGTCTGTGGAGCAGTCACAGTTGGATAAGGTTGTGTACTCCTCACAGGTGGGGGAGGTCGACGGTAAGCTATATGCGGTTGTGGGTGTAGGCACCGAAAAGTATGAGGGCTACTACAGACAGGCAACCGAAAAGCCGGTTATACCCGAATTGCCTGTGGAGACTGAGGGATACATAACTTCATTCGCGCAGTATGGTGACTATGTTTATTACGTTGTCACAGAGGACGATAAGCAGCAGTCAACTTACACTCTTTACAGGTGCAAAACAGATTTCACCGAAAGCGAACAGCTTTTTTTACAAAGCTCCTACACTATGGAGGGCTCTGTTGGAATATACGGTACCTTTGTGATTGACAACGGCAAGCTTTTCAGCACCCCTGAGTATATCGGCGACAAAGAGCCCCGTCAGTATAAATGTGTTGACCTCACTACAAAAGAGGTTACGGATATAACTCCCGAAGATTATAACAAGGCTTTCGGGGCAGAGGGTGAGCAAAAGGTTGACATCTATGGTGGCAAGGTATTCCTTTCACAATCCGGTTGGAATAAGGACGGCAAAACCTTTGCTTATATGATAGACGGCAACAAAAAAATCCCTCTGACAGACGAGTCGATAACAGATGAGTTCTGCGGAAAGAGTATTGTAGGTTGCGCAGGTGATTGTGTTTATTATACCGAAATATTCAATGCCCCTGTTGACGGTGCAAACGGCAAGCTCAAAAGCTACAACCTGACAACAGGCGAGATAAAGACTCTCGACCAGCGCCTCATCGGCGGCGATTCCAACTACTTCAAAGTGTATGAGGAAATTGTTGAGGGGTAAGAAAATGGGGTGTTTCGGATGAAAAACAAAAAGTTAATTGCAATTATCGGTGTATGTGTGGTGCTTGTTGCAGCGGTGGTTGGTGTTTTTATTGTGAAAGATAAAAAAGATGATGCCAAAAATCCGCTGACAGCGGCTTCTACAGCAGTTGCTGAAGCTCAGCTTAGTGAGATAAGCGAAGCGGAGGTTGCGCAAACAGAACCCTCGGTAACCTTCCCTCCGGTAACGGTAACAGTAACACAGGAACAGCTTGATAAGGTCGTGTATTCTGCTCAGGTAGGTGAGGTTAACGGTACAACGTATGCAGTTATTAACGTGGGCACAGTATTGGATAATATGGGGAGATATTTTAATCCGGCTGAAACACCGGTTATTCCTGAATTACCGGTTACAATTGATGGTTACGTAACTACCTTTGCTCAGTATGGTGAGTATGTTTATTATGTTGTTACTGAAGACGAAAAGTGGGGAGAAACTCATACACTATACAGATGCAAAACCGATTTCACGGAAAATGAAATCATTGTAATTGATGACCATTCTGAAAAAACATCATTTAAGGTTTACGATTATTTTGCAATAGCTGATGGGAAGCTTTATATACCGGGAATTGAAGAAGTATCACAAAAAAATAAATGTATAGATTTATCTACAAATGAAATTGAAGAGTTTACTCCGGTTGAATATGAGATTATATTTGGTGTGACTGAGAGTGAACGTCTGGAAATGTATAATGGAAATATTTTTATTGAAAATCGTGATTTGAGTGATGGTAAAGGTGCATTTGCATATCATATTGTGGATTACGAAAGAATAATGATGATTGATGAAAAAGAATCTGCTGAAATACTCGAAAATTACATTTGTGGCTTTGCTAATGGTAAAATTTATTTTTCTCAGGTTATTAATTCTTCTGATTTAAGTTATAATACGGTTCTTAAATGCTGTGATGTATCAACCAAAGAGGTTGAGGTGGTGGATAAACGTTTTCTTGGCGGTAACGGGAATTTCTTTAAACAATACTCTGAAGCCGAATAAGCGATAGAAAGTGATAAGAATGACGGAGAGGTTTTTTGGATGAAAAACAAAAAGTTAATTGCAATCATCGGTGTATGTGTGGTGCTTGTTGCGGTCGCGGTCGGCGTCTTCGTTGTGAAAGACCAAAGGGATAATGTGCAAGCTCCTGTAACACAAGCAGAAACCGAGGCGTTTACAGAGGTTATTCAGGATACGGATACAAATGAGTATGTAGCCCCCGTGACAGAGCCTCCTGTAACAATACCTCCCGTGACAGCAACCCGGGAGCAGTTGGATAAACTTGTTTTTTCGAGTAAGATTGGTGAGGTTAATGGTATAACATATTCGGTAATTAACATAGGTACAGTTATTGGCGAGTATGGTTATTTTGATACCCCTGCAGACGTACCTGTAATACCCGGTTTGCCAGTTGAGGTGGAAGGGGAAATCTCTTCATTTGCTGAATATGACGGTTATGTTTATTACACGACCTATGTTGATTATGAACGTTATGGTAAATATGGTTTGTACAGATGTAAAAATGATTTTACAGAAAACGAATTATTGATAGCGCAGGATGTTGATTATGGTACGTCTGTTGATAGTGATGTAATGATTGCCGATAGCTTTGTTATTGATGATGGTAAACTATACGCAATATCATATGAATTTAATGAAAATAAGTATCAGTGTGTTGATTTAGCTACAAAAGAAATTACTTTTGAAGAGCATATTGACTACAGAGGTCTGAATGGAATTAAACCAAACGAGGATGTAGTAATTTACGGAGGTAAAGTTTTTGTTGTTAATTATGATTACTGTAAACATGATGATAAGGTGATCGGATATCAGGTTGTTGATGGTAAAAGAATTGCTTTAAAGGATGAAAAAATGTCAGATGAAGCCGGTGCTGTTGTAATTTGTGGTTATGCAGATGGTTATCTTTATTATTACGAAGGTTTTAATACACCGGTTGATGGTGCTAATAATTTGTTGAAACGCTATAACCTTTCTGATGATACGGTAGAGATGGTTGATAAACGTGTTATTGGTGGCGATGGTTGTTTCTTTCATGAGTATTGATATCAACTAAAAATCAATTTGGAGATGGTTTTATGAAAAAGACCTTTAGTTTAGTTTTAGCAGTAATAATGCTTTTCGGTATTGTTAATGTGAGTGTTAGTGCCGCAAGCACGAGTGATTTGACCTTCAAGCTTAATAGCGACGGTCAGAGTTATAGTGTTACAGATTGTAAAGAATCTGCGAGTGGTTCACTTGTGGTTCCTTCAAAATATAGCGGAAAACCGGTTACAAAAATAGGGGATGATGTTTTTAGCAATTGCATCCTTCTTACCGCAATTACAATTCCTGATAGTGTAATTGATATAGGCAGTAGAGCTTTTTATAAGTGTGAAAGGTTGACTACAGTTGTGCTTTCTAAGAATGTAACGACTATGGGAATGTTTGCTTTTGCAGGTTGCGAAAAGCTATCGTCAATTACAATTCCTGAAAGTGTTTTAACTATAGGTAGAGGAGCATTCAGTTATTGTTTGAGTCTTGAGTCAATCATAATTCCCGGAAAAGTAAAATATATTGCTGATTTTGCTTTTGAGTATTGCCCGAAATTATCCGGCATTACGATACCTCTTAGTGTCATAAGTGTAGGGCAAGGTGCATTTGCAGATTGCTCTGGTTTGAAAAACGTATATTATTCAGGTAGCTCTGCAGACCGAAATAAGATTACAATTGCACAGGCAAATGATACATTATTGAATGCTACATGGCATTATGCAAAAACTTCAAAACCCGCTACACCTAAAACATCCACAACAAACGCTATTGGTGGAGTACAGATTTCATGGAACAAGGTTAACGGTGCAGTGAAGTACAACGTTTATCGCAGAGGACAGGGACAGACAAACTTTACATACATCGGCACAACTACAGGCAATACATATCTTGACAAAAACGTTAAGAGCGGACAGTATTATTGCTACACTGTAAGAGCGTTTAATGCCGATGGCGGTTACAGTGCTTACGTGAAAGCAAACACAAGCACTCGTAAGTATGTGGCAACACCTAAACTCGCAAAGCTCGTAAACTCCACAAATGGACTCACTCTCAGTTGGGATTCCGTCATGTCAGGCGCAAGCTATAGAGTTTATCGTAGAGGAGCCGGTCAGACAGTCTGGACATATCTCGGCACAACTAATAAAACAACATATACCGATAGCAAAGCTACAAGCGGTAATTACTGGAGATATACAGTACGTGCGGTAAGTAGTGGTTATTATAGTAGCTTTGAGAATGGTATTTACACAATGCGTCTTGCAAATCCCTATTCAATTAAAGCCACACAGGTGCAGGATGGCGTAAAGATAACCTGGGCAAAGATTAACGGAGCAACAGGCTACAGAGTTTATCGTCGCGGTGAAAGACAGACATCCTGGACATATCTTGGAGCAACAACAGGTAATACATTCAAGGATACAAAGGTTTCTTGCGGTCAGTATTACAGGTATACTGTGAGAGCAACACGCGGAAATGTTTACAGTTGGTTTTCTTCAGATGGTTATGTAATCCTTTATGGTACACCGATTACTAAATATCTCCCTGTGAATATGGAAATGAGATATGGTGCAGGCGTGACTTTTACGGATATCAAGATTAATTCTGATGGTACATTCAGCGGAGAGTATAGGTCAACAATGCGTGATGCGGGACAAGGCTACGTTGGCACAACAAAGACTTGTACTTTTACAGGTAAGTTCAAGAATATAAAACAGGTGTCTGCCAACGAATACACAATGAAGCTTGAGTATATCAAAACAAGTAAGCCGGCAGGACAGGTTTGGATAAAAAATAATCACAGATATATGACAACAGAAGCTCATGGCTTTGAAAATGGTGATGTGTTTAAATTCTATACAACGAAGACGCTCAAATCTTCTGTTCCTTCAAACGCTATGGTTTGGTATAATAATGTTTACAGGAACAATACAAGCAGCACACTTGGTTGCTATATGCTGTATAATGTCAATGGTGGTTTTGCATTTGTTTCGTAAAAAATACTAAACAGGTTGATAAAATCAAACATAGGGCGAAGATATTATGGCAAAACATTGAGTTCTTATTACTCAGGTATAAGCTGTAAAGACAAATATTAAAATACGTGAACCCCTGCGAGCAAAGGCTTTCGGGGGTTTTTTCTGCCTTATTGTCTATCTTTACCAAAAAATTCTATACTGACATATAGGTTTTTTCTGTTAAACCTATGGAAATATTGAAATTATTGTGTTACAATAGGCGGTGGTTAAATATACCTATTTAAGATTTTTAAATTTTTTGGAGGTAAATTATGAGCAAAAAATTCGTTTATTTGTTCTCAGAGGGCGACGCTTCCATGCGTGAGCTTCTCGGTGGTAAGGGTGCAAACCTTGCTGAGATGACCAACATCGGTCTTCCCGTTCCTCAGGGTTTCACAATCACAACAGAAGCATGTACTCAGTACTATGAGGACGGCAGAAAGATCAACGATGAAATCCAGGCACAGATCATGGAATACATCGACAAAATGGAAGGTGTTGTTGGCAAGAAGTTCGGCGACAAGGAAAACCCCCTTCTCGTTTCTGTTCGTTCAGGTGCTCGTGCATCAATGCCCGGTATGATGGA
>JAZNLJ010000054.1:0-2711 GCA_045579005.1 Acutalibacteraceae bacterium
GTGCACTTCTTGTATTTGATGAAGTTGTTACAGGTTTCCGTATCGGTATGGCTGGTGCTCAAGGCTTCTTTGGCGTATCTCCTGACCTTACAATCTTCGGTAAAGTTATTGCCGGTGGTTATCCCGGTGCAGGTGGCGTAGGCGGTAAGAAGGAATATATGAAGGACCTCGGTGCAGGTCTTGACGATTCAGGTATGAAAATCAAAAAGGCATTCACAGGCGGTACAATGACTGCTAACCCCCTTTCATGCTGTGCAGGTTACTTCACTCTTGAAGAAATCGACAAGCAGAACGCATGCCAGAAGGCAGGCGAAATGGGTGACAGACTTACAAAGGGTCTTCAGGGACTCATTGCTAAGCACAACCTTCCTTTCGTTGCTTGGAACGAAGGCTCTGTTTGCCACCTTGAAACAGTTGGTACAATGCACTTCTCTATCGACTGGTGCAAGCCCTGGTCAATTCCCGGCGTTATTTCTGCTACAAGCGAAAGAAAGAAAGAAATGCAGTACATGGGCGCTGCTTATATGGCAGAGGGTCTTGTTACTCTTGCAGGCAGCCGTCTCTATACAAATGCTTGCTACACTCCCGAGCTCATCGACGAAGCTCTTACAAGATTCGACAGAGTATTCGAAAACGTTGCAGTTAAGGAAGGCTAATCTTTTAAAACAAAATGCCACGGCACCTACCGTGGCATTTTTAAACCCATAGAAAGGAATTTTATACTATGGATATTTTAGAAGCAAAAGAAATAGTTATCAAAGCGGGTCACGAGCTCCTCAAGGCTGGTCTTATTGTCCGCACTTGGGGTAACATCAGCTGTCGTATTGACGACAAAAGCTTTGTTATTACTCCCAGCGGCAAGGCTTATGACACACTTACTCCCGACGATATCGTTCTCGTGAACATTGCTGATCTCAGCTATGAGGGTGATGTTAAGCCCTCATCCGAAAAGGGTATTCACGCATCCTGCTACGAGCTTCGTCCTGATATGAATTTTGTTATTCACACTCACCAGAAGAATGCTTCGGTTGTGAGCACACTCGGTATTGATATCAACCGGGTTCCCACTGACTATGCAGAACTCATCGGTAAAGACGTTCCCTGTGCAAGCTATGGTCTTCCCGGTCAGCCCAAACTCCGCGAGGGTGTTATCGGTGCTGTTAAACGCTCTGAATCAAAGGCTGTTATTATGAAACACCACGGTGCAGTATGTATGGGCACCAGCTATGAGGATGCCTTTGCGGTTGCCAATGCACTTGAGGACGTTTGCGAGCAGTTCATCATTGAGCGTTGCTGTGATATTTCAGGCAAGGCTGTTGAGACCTTTACAGGTGTTGTTGATTACGTTACAGATGTTATCAAGTCCGGTGACAAATACCGAGCAGCTCATGAATTTGCTCCCTGTGACAGTTCAAGAAAAGGCAACTACCTCTTCGTTGGTGAAAAGGGCAAGCGTGCCGCAATCATCGACCTCAAGAGCGGTGCTCAGGTTGGCGGCGGTGAAATCCCCGACAGCGCAGATATGCACTGGGCTATCTACAAAAAGCGTGACGATGTAAACTACATCCGTCATACCAAGGAAGAAAACGTTGTTGCAATGTCAAGAAAGGGCAAAACAATGAAGCCCCTGCTTGATGACCTTGCACAGCTTTGCGGTCCCAAGATCAAGACTGCTATATTCAATCCCAACGACACACTCAAAACAAGCAAAAAGGTTGCAAAGGCTCTCGGCAAGAACAACGCTGTGCTTATCAAGGATAACGGTGCGGTTTGTGTTGCAGGCAATGAGTACGATGCAGAGGCTGTTGAGCTTGTTATGGAAAAGGGTTGCAAAACTGCTGTTGGCGCAGAGCTCTACGCAGGTGTTAAGCCCATCGGTGCTCTTGATGCTAACATTATGAGAATTGTATACAAATTAAAGTATTCCAAGAAAGCAGGAAAGTAATTTAATTTAAAATTTTTCTTTACAAATCCACTTTCTTGTGATATAATACTCAAGCCTTATGACTCGGAGTGCGGAGTAAGCTCATTTTTCAGAGCACTCACCTACCGTTTTCTGGGTTGTTTGGGAATAATATAATGAGGTGAAAAAAATGACACAGGCAGAAAAGCAGGCAATTATTGCAGAATATGCTACACATGAGGGCGACACAGGTTCTCCCGAGGTTCAGATCGCTGTTCTCACAAAGAGAATCAACGACCTTAACGCACATCTTAAAAACAATATGAAGGACCATCACTCACGTCGCGGTCTTCTCAAAATGGTTGGTCACAGAAGAAACCTTCTTGCTTACCTTCAGAAGACAGATATTGAGCGTTACCGTTCAATCATCGCAAGACTTGGTCTTCGTAAATAATTGCTCAATTCGGGACAAACGGGCAACCGTTTGTCCCGTTAGCCGTTTTTTAAAACGGTTTTTTTAGTTAAAAATCCGTTATTTGGGGGTTTAGCGATAAAGAAAAGTGCAAAAATAATTTTGTGTTTTTCTTTGTTGCTAATCCACAGGAAACGGAAATAATAGGAAATAATAAAAGAGAGGTAAAAAGTATGTTTTTCAAAGATTTCAAAACATTTGAAACAGAAGTTGCCGGCAGAAAGTTAGTTATTGAAACCGGCAAAATGGCACAGCTTGCAAACGGTGCTTGTGTTGTTCGCTATGGCGAAACAGAAGTTCTTTGTACAGCTACAATGGCTCCCAAGCCCCGTGAAG
>JAZNLJ010000055.1:0-14009 GCA_045579005.1 Acutalibacteraceae bacterium
ACAGGCGGTTGGCGTGCAATTATCGGTGAAGATTTCATTGCACTCAATATCCGTCGGGTAGCTCAGGGTATTTTTATGCTTATGAGTGAAGAGAACAAAACAGACAAGCCCGTTATTATCGGCTATGACAGACGCTTTCTCTCCGAGACAGCGGCAAAGTGGGTTGCAGAGGTGCTTGCCGCAAACGGTATTACCGTATGGTTTATGGAACGTTCAGCTCCCACACCTATGGTTATGCACACAGTTAAGGATAAAGGACTTTACTTCGGTATTGAGATAACCGCCAGCCATAACCCCGCATCATATAACGGAATAAAGCTCATTGTGGAAGAGGGTCGCGATGCTCCTGTTGAAACTACCCAACGACTTGAGGAGCTTATCAGCACTGTTACAGAGCCCTGCCGCAAGGATTTTGACCTTGCCGTTAAGGATAAAAATATAATTTACCTTAACAATCCCTTCAACAAGTTCATTGACGATATCATTGATTTACTTGATATGAAGGCTCTCCGCAACAGAGGTCTTCGAGTTCTTTTTGACTCAATGCACGGCTCGGGTACATACCCGCTCCTTGTTATTTTCCACACAGCGCGCTGCACAATCGACACAATCAATGTGAACAAGGACGCTTACTTCGGTGGTGTTATGCCAGCTCCCTCAGAGAAGAGTCTTATGTCACTCAAGAACTCCGTTCTCAAGGGTAAATATGACCTTGGTATTGCAATGGACGGTGACGGTGACCGACTTGGTGTTATTGACCAGAACGGCAGATATATCAATGCCAACGAAACACTTTGTCTGCTCTATTATTACCTTGTAAAATACAAGGGCTGGCGTGGTCCTGTGGTAAGAAATATTGCAACAACCCATATGCTTGATAAAATTGCCGAGAGCTTTGGTGAAAAGTGCTACGAGGTGCCTGTCGGCTTCAAATACATTTCCTCAAAGCTTGATGAGGTGGATGCTGTTCTTGGCGGTGAAAGCTCAGGTGGTCTTACTGTACGCGGTCACATCCATGGTAAAGACTCAGTATATGCCGCATCACTCTTTGCTGAAATGGTCAGCGTAACAGGTCAGTCACCCTCACAGATGCTTGCACAGCTCAACAAGGAGTACGGTGACTTTGTTATGGTTGAGGACGATATGCGATTTGACCCCGAAATGAAAAATGCCGTTGAAAAGATTCTGCTTGATGATAAACGCTTGCCCGAGTTTGCCGACGAAATCGTAAAAGTCAGCTATAAGGACGGATGCAAGATTTACTTTGAGGACGGATTTGTTATCTGCCGATTCTCAGGCACAGAGCCTCTTTTGAGAATATTTGCAGAAAGTACAAGCAAGGTTCGTGCAAAGGACTATATCAACACAATCAAAAAATTCTTATTCTGATTTTTTTGACCTCTGAGTATTTTTCTCAGAGGTCATTTTGTTGACATTATTTTTCCTCTGTCTTATACTATATATAAAGAGTATTAGGTGAGGTGAGATTATGTCAGTTCTTCTTGACCAGAAGTGTCCTAATTGTGGCGGCTCCATTAATTATAGTGCCGAAACACGCAATATGACTTGTCCTGCCTGCGGAGCAGAATTTGACGTTGAGGCTCTGCAAAAGGATGCTGAGGAGAGAAAAGAGGATATACAGCACGTACTGGAATGGCAATCCGACGGAGCACCCTGGCGCGAGGAGGAAACGGAAAACCTTGCGGTATATATGTGCTCCTCCTGTGGTGGCAAAATTATTACCGATGTTACAACCGGCGCCACAAGCTGTCCCTACTGTGAGAATTCCGTCGTTATTAAAAGTCATTTTTCAGGTGATTTCAAGCCTGATAAAATAATCCCATTCAAGGTTACAAGGGAAGAAGCAATTGCTGCTTTGCGACGCCACGCTAATTCCAACAAATACATTCCCGCACCCTTCAGGGATGAAAACCGTATTAATGAAATCAAAGGCGTTTATGTACCTCATTGGTTATTTTCAGGGGACGGCACCGCAAGTGCACATTTCTCCGCACGCAATGTCCGTACCTGGCGCAGCGGCGACTATGATTACTCCGAAATAAAGCACTATTCCGTACACCGTCAGGGATGTTTTGCATTTACAAACATACCCGTTGACGGCTCGCAGAAAATGGATGATATACTTATGGAGTCAATAGAGCCCTTTGATTACTCCGAGTGCGAGGAATTCAGCACAGGCTACCTTATGGGTTTCCTTGCGGATAAATATGACGTTACACCTCAGGAATGTGTTGACAGAGCAAACCAACGAATTAAAGAAAGCATTGAATCTGCTCTGCGCAACTCCGTTGTAGGTTATCAGCAGATAAACACGGACCAATCCAACGTTAATCTGAAAAACGGCAGATATGATTACGCTCTCCTGCCCGTGTGGATGCTGACTACCACCTGGGAAAATCAACGCTATATTTTCGCTATGAACGGTCAGACGGGCAAATTCATCGGCAATCTGCCTCTTGACAAGAAAAAGTTTTACAAGCATCTCGCCGGCCTGACTGCCGCGCTAAGCGGTGCCACGTATCTTATAATCCACTTTGTATCACACTTCCTTATGGGAGGTGGCATAATATGAAAAAGCTTCTTTCACTTATAATATGTCTCCCTGTACTGTTCAGTATGGCTTTGCCTGTCCTTGCGGAGAAGGGCGTTGACCCCAACCTTCCCAAGGAGAGAATTGCTCCATACTTTACGGACGATGCCGACCTTCTCACCGATGAAGAAGAGCTTTTATTAAACAAAAGGTTAGAGGAGCTTTCTCAGAAGGAAAAAATGGATATTGTGGTTGTAACTGCTACTGATTTAGGCAGTAAATCACCGCAGAGCTATGCAGATGATTTCTTCGATTACAACGGCTTCGGCTATGGTGACAAGCACAACGGTATTCTTCTCTTATACAGACACGACCAACCCGGATATCGTGATATTTATATCTCAACCACAGGTAGTGCGATTTCCCGCTTCAACCCATACATTGATAAGATGCTGGACAAATTGATTGAACCCCTCTCAGATAATGAATTTGCCTACGCCTTCAATTTATTCACAAAGCTTGCTTGCAGATACAACGGCTTCTACATAAATCCTCTTTGGCTGATTATCGCAATCGGTATAAGCTTTGTATTTGCCTTTGCCGTAATGAAAGCACGAACAAAATCTCTGACTACTGCCGTAAGACAGCTTGGCGGTGACAGGTACGTTACCGAAATGGCTCTGACAAAGCAATCGGACATCTTCCTGTACCGAAACGTTCACAGAACACGAGTACCGAAGCAAACCTCATCATCGTCTGGCGGTGGAGTTCACAGGGGTTCATCAGGCAGAAGTCACGGTGGTGGCGGACGAAGATTCTGATTTTTGGTTTCGCAAAATTTACGCACAAAACTCACTTAAGTTTCGATTTATTTTCCAAAAGTTACGCTTTATTGCGAAGCGTAACTTTTGCTTGTTTATTATGTACCTTTACAATATCTTCCGATTGGTAAAGTTTCATAAACTTTTTTATAAATCGCTGATAACATTGCATTTTTTGAACAACAGTACTATAATAATGTTCAGAGGTTTTGTGAAATATACATAAAACCTCTATAAACACGCTTATGCGTACTAAGGAGATATTTGAGATGAAAAAAAGAGTTTTGGCTATGATAATCACTTTTATCATGGCAATCACAGGCATTATTCCGGTGAACGCTGCTTCTTTTGATTACAGCGTAGAAAAAGGCTCGGTTCTCGGCTCAGGCACAAAAACAGACACAACCCACGCTTCCACAATCGAAATGCTTTCCGACGGCAGTCTTATGAGCGCCTGGTTTGGTGGCAGCGGTGAAGGAGACGACGACGTAAGAATCTGGTTCTCCGTTTACGAAAACGGCAGCTGGACAGAAGCAAAGCAGGTTCCCTCAGAGGACACAGTTGCTCATTGGAATCCTGTTCTTCAGAATTACGGTGATTTCATTCGTCTTTACTACAAAGTTGGCTCAGAAATCGCACATTGGGTTACAAAATACACCGACTCTTATGACAAGGGCGCAACATGGACTCCTGCCAAGGAGCTTGTTGAGGGTGATATAAGCGGTGGCAGAGGACCCGTTAAAAACAAATGCCTCGTTACAAAGAACGGTACAATTATCGCTCCTGCATCAACAGAGCAGGGTGACTGGAAATGCTTCTTCGATATTTCAACTGACGGTGGCAAGACCTGGACACGAACAGATTACGTTGAATCCGACAAGCAGATGATTCAGCCTGCATTGTGGGAAGACCTTGATGGTAACATCCACGCATTCTTCCGTACAAAGGCAGGTAAAATTTACAGAAGCGATTCATATGACGGCGGTTTCACCTGGTGTAAGGCTTATGCTACAAGCCTTCCCAATAATAACAGTGGTGTTGACTGTGTTATGACAGACAACGGCTGGCTGTGGCTTGCATATAACCCCATTTCTGTAAACGGTCTCAGATACAAGCTCACTCTCGCTGTATCAAAGGACAACGGTCAGACCTGGGAAAAGGTTACCGATATTGATTCATCAGGTATTATCTGGTACGAATACTCTTACCCCGCACTTATTGCAGACGGTAACAATATCTACCTTACCTACACCTACAAGCGTAGCAAAATCAAATATATGTTTATTGAATTTGCCGAATAAGAAATTCCCCGATGTTTGTTTTTTATACGAACATCGGGGTTGTTTTTTTGTTTTAAAAATTTTTTTAAAAATTTTTGACGGATTTTGAAATTTTAATCATATATATATGGAACAGTCGATAGCACACCCTCTCCTCGGGGCTTCTGTGAGCACATTCCGGATATGCGGCTTTTTTGGAATATGACACAGGCAGCCCCCCGCTATCGACTGCTCCGTTTTATTTATCAATTACATCTCCGCAAAATACAAAATTATATCATCTGATATATTTTCCTTTTTCAAGTTCAGTTTACTGTGTACCGTTATTTCTACAGGAGCAGTAAGCTCAATTTTATATTTTCCATCCTTGTTTTCCCATCGGCAACAGATATTGCCCTTGGGAGTTTTTAATTTTACCTGAAGTTTTTTAAGACCGCAATCAAATTTCGGGTCAAAAGTGAATACCGAAAAACCTTTTTTCACGTCCCTGATACCCGCAAGGTGTGTAAAAAGTGCTTCCTCATAAGAGCCCAGGAAATAATGGTCATAAGAGCGGGTTGTATCCTCCCAGCTTTCCCATGCGGAGTCAAAGCCCTTTTCTATCCAGTATCCCCAGGAGGGATACGTTCTTTGTATCAGCAAGGTGTATGCAAGCTCAGACTGACCGTTATCAAACAGAACAGGAAGAAGGAAGCGTGTACCTGTACAACCCGTGTCAAGGTGATTACCCTTCGCCTTTATATCACGGACAATACTCTCAACAACCCTGTCCTTTTCACTCTCAGGTACCATATCAAACGCAAGGGGCAACAGGTTTGATGTCTGTCTGTAACGTGTTCTTTTGCCCTTCTGATCCCAGAATGTAGTCGAGTAATACCCATTTTCACTATTATAGAATTTCTCATTGAAAGCGGTAAGAATTTCCTCGTAAGCGGTGATATAGTCACTTCCGTCCTCACCGATTTCCTCTGCAATTCTGCTCATTGAAAGCAGCATTTTGTAAATAAAGGATGTGGCACAGATCTCCGCACCCTCGGATGAATTTGGATCTGCCTCGTCTGCGGCAACACCACCGATAGGTGCAACCCAATCAGAAAGTGTGTGGTGATCCCATACCCAACCGCGGGATTTGATTTCTTCAATCTGCCTGAGGGCATAGTCGCGCAGTGTGGAATAAATTGACTTCACAAAATCAACCTGACCGTAATAGTCGAGAATTGCCTCAGCTGTAAACACGAAAACCGTATTCCATACAGGGTGATTTTTTCCGCCAACTTCAACAATAGGCACAAATGGGGGTAATATACCATATTCGTTATGGCAGTCCGCCATAGTAACGGTAAAGCTTCTGAGCATTTCATCCATATCAAAATTATATATCATAGACAAAAGTCCGCAGCTCAGGTCACCGAGCCACCCGTTCTTTTCCCACACTGGAGTATCGGTGGGCTTTCCCTGAAGATTGTTGAGAATTGTTCTGCGCATAAGCAAGTGAAGGTCATTCACAAGGGACTCAGAGCAGGAGAATTCTCCCGCGTTTTCCACGTCATTTGCAACTCTATATATAACAACATCCTCAATTCCGGGTGCAACGGGGCTGTCTATCTGAATATATCTGAAGCCCTTATAACTGAAAACAGGCTCAAATTCACAAACCTCGCCGTCACCAACAAAGGTGTCCTGCTGAATATACCCCAAGGGGTACCAGTTGCCGTCACGCTCCTCACCCTTGCCGATGTGCACAACAGCACCGTCAGGCTTCACTCTCTCTCCGTAGGTTACGGTTATACTCTGACCCTCACGGAGAGGAAGACGGATTTTTGCCCAGCCTGTCACCATTTCAGGTGAAGTTATCACATAGCTGTTATTACCGATGTGATTTATCTCCACGGGAGTCAGGGTATTTATTCTACGCATAGGCTCCATAGTCTGTTTTCGGAGTTTTCCTGTAGGAGGTGTTGCTAAAATGGGCTTTTGCCATTTATTTCCCTTGTTACGATAATCGTGAGTTTCTCCATAATAGATACTGTTAGCGGTAATAACACCATCGGTACACACCTGCCAGCCTTCATCGGTTCCGATAGTCCTCATTGTTTTGTCCTTAAAGATAATATCAATATCGCAAATGAGCTTGGGTACGTCGCGCCATTGTGCCAGCTGCCATTTCCAGGTAGCCACGGTTTCATTATAAAAGCTATGACCCACAGTAATCGTAATTTCATTTTCGCCTTTTCTGAGAATGTGAGCAATCCGGAACTCCCTGTAAAGCACGGTGCTTGAATACTGTGTATGTGCAGGATTGAGAACGGTGTCATCCGCTGACACTCCGTTGACCTTCATCTCAAACAGACCGAGACCACAAACAAATGCTTCGGCAGACTCAATATCATTATCAATTCTGAACACCTTTCTGAAAACAGGAGCAAACCTGTCCTCAACACTCATAGGTGCACAAATCCACTTACCCGAAAACTCACGTTCAATTGCCATAAGACCACTCTCCAAGGGAAATTACTTTTGATTAAATATTAACACTCTGATGATAAACAGTCAACGAAATAATTGGTTTGCCGGCTATAACATTTGTTTACTGTTTCCCCTGTACTCCGCCAGGGAACTATTTGCCGTCAGAGAACTGTTTTTTGGGGTAATTAAATTGACTTTTCCGTTGTTTTGATTTATTCTTAATATGTGATTATTTGCGACAATATTCGGCAAATTCTTTGTATGGGATTTGTCGAAGAGTGAAAAAAAGGAGCGGTAGAATTGGATAAAAAGTGTATCAAATGCGGCAAGGTCATTCCGGAAGAAGCCGCGTTCTGCCTTTTCTGCTTTACCGAGCAGGAAGCAGGACTCAATACAGCTCCGTTGGTGTACGGTACTGCCGCCCCCGTAAAAAAAATGAGTAAGAAGGCAATTGCAGGTATTGTCCTGTGTGCTTTTGTTTTTCTGTTCCTTCTTGGCGGCTGCATTGCGGCAATGAAAAAATTCAACAGCACATCTCAGCTTGCTACGAGCACTCCCGCCACGGAAACTCAGGTTGTTTCATATACTCAGACAGTTGATGTAACAGATGCTTCAGGCGAACAGGTTACGGATGCCTCGGGCGAAGCAGTAACAAACGTTATCACCGTGACACAGATTCATACATACGTACCTGTGCAGACCACCGAGGGAAAGGGGTTTTTTGACAAGCTGTTTGACGGCAACAAGGAAACCACAGCGGACAACACCTCTGCCGGTGACAAGACTCCGCAAACAGTCCCCGAAACAACTGAAAAGCAAGGCTTTTTCGACAAGCTCTTCGGCAAGGACGAAACTACCACGACCACAAAGGCACCTTCCTTTGCAGACGTTGTAACAACACAAAAGGGCAACAACTCATCAACCACCAAAAACAATGCCTCTACCATTCAACCTGCAACCACACAAAAGCCATCAGCAACACAGGCTCCCACCACACAGAAACCCACTACAACCGCTAAGCCCACAACCACACAGAAGCCCACCACGACTGCTGCGCCTGTTACAACTCAGCCCTCTACCGAGCAGGACTCTTATTACTTTGAATACGGTCCATATGACCCCAAATATCCTGAAGGCAAAATAGAAATCAAAAAATACGTGGGTAACGCCTCTGTGATTCACATTCCCACTCACATCAACGGCAAAATGGTTTATTCCGTGGGCAAGAATTGCTTTGTAAATAACTACCGGCTCAAGGAAATCTACGTTGATTATGCTCCCAACAGAAACTTCTTCTATTTTTCAAGCTTTGCATTTGATAACTGTCCTAATCTGACTAAAATCGACTGTACCGAAAATATGGGAACACACTTCGCTCCCTGGTTCTCAAAGGGCTGTCCTATTATAGAGCTTATTTACAAGGGACACGAGAAATCCTTTGTAGACGGTGCGTTGTACCGGGGTTCTGCTCTTATGTGGTACACCTGCCATCCCGATTACACAACACTCACAATCCCCTCCTGGTGCCCCAATATTGACAACGGTCACAACCTTGACGAGGTTCCGAACCTTAAGGTGCTTAACATTCACAAAAACGTTTCAAATATTCCCGCCCAATACACTCACTACAGCGATGGTCTTGAGCAAATAAACGTGGAGCCCGGAAACCCTTGGGCAATCTCCGTAAACGGAATTATGTTCTGCAGACGGTCTCAATCCAGTCAATTCGATGAATGTATATATCCCCGACAGAACAAAACAAAAACCCTTGTTATGCCGCGTGCAGATCTCAAGTGTACATTGAAATACAGTCGCAGCTCCTCACAAACTGCAAATGCTAACCTTGAAGAGCTGTGGCTTAACGAAACAAGCCTGATACACTCTCCCGACGCCGAATGGATGTACACTACCGCATATCCCAACTTAAAGAGGATATATATCACACCCAACCACCCACAATATGATTTGATTGCAAAAACCTTCACGGGTGAGCTTATAATAAAGGATTTTTAAAAATGAGGAGAATATTAGTGAATTTGAAAAGAACCGAGGATTTACTTGAACAACTCAAGCTCAAAAACATAAGCTACGAGGATTTTCTCGAGAATAACAAGGATTCCTTTGTGGAAAAGGACCTGGCATCCTTCTGGGCGCAGGCTTTGAGTATGTGCAATATGAAAAACGTGGATATCATTAATAAAGCGGATATGGGTTACACATTTTTCTATGATATAATAAGCGGCAGAAAAATTCCTTCACGAGACACAATCGCACGTATGTTTATTGCAATGAAGCTTGATCTTGACTCCTGTCAGGCGGCACTCAAGCTTTACAACTGGGCGGGTCTTTACTCCAAAGACAAGCGCGACAGTATTGTTATCTATGCACTTACCCACGACCTTACTGTATCGCAAACCGAAGCTATGCTTCTACAACACAGTGAAAAAGGATTAAAGTCAGTATGAGTCTTTACGGCAAATTTATTGAGGAAGTGTTAGAGAAGGAATATAACCTCGTCAGGCTATTCAAGTCTGATGAGATGTCGGATATCCGCCTTTTCAAGCATAATGAAACTCAGAATAATCTTGTGAGAATTCACTCAAAAAACCGCAACGACCACGTCTACAGAAATCTCCGCGGTATGAAACACAGTAATCTGCCTGTAATTTATGATGCCTGCTCCTGCGAGGAGCATCTTTGTGTTCTCGAAAGCTATGTGGAGGGTGTTCCCCTGTCAGAACTTATGAACAAGGGCCCCATTACTCCGGAAAACACCATCAACTACATAATGGATGTTTGTACCGCACTTGCGTTTTTGCATAAGAATAAAATTATTCACAGAGACGTGAAGCCCTCCAACATAATTATAACGCCCGATAACCGGGCTGTGCTCATTGACTTGTCGGCAGCTCGCAGTCTGTCAGACGAGCAGGGCAAAGACACTGTGAACCTGGGTACGGTAGGTTATGCTGCACCCGAGCAGTTCGGTGTTACACAATCCCTTCCGCCAACGGATATTTATGCAGTCGGTGTTCTACTCAATCAGCTTATGCTGGGTGAACACCCCTCTGTAAAAACTCCCTCCGGTAAGGCAGGCAGAATTATAAGAAAGTGCACCGATACGCAGATTTCCAAGCGTTACCAAACCATTGCCGCACTTATGTCCGACCTTAAAAGTTTCAAAAGACTATACATATAAGAAAATCATCCCTTTCAGCAGAAAAAGGGATGATTATTTTCTATAAATTATTGACTTTATTTTTAATAATACTATAATATATTAGATTAGATTTTATAAAATGAGGATATTTGTTATGATTACTCAAGAACAAATTGACAGAATAAATTTCCTTGCACGTAAGGCAAAATCCGAGGGTCTTACCGAAGAAGAGGCTATTGAGCAGAAGGCACTCAGGGCAGAGTACGTTGCCGCCTTCAGGCAGTCCCTTGAAACTCAGCTTGAAAGCACAATTATCGTGCGCCCTGACGGCACTAAAGAAAGAATTACCCGCAAGCATCCGAACAAATCGGAGAAAGGTAAAAACTGATGGCAACTATCAGACCTTTAAGGCATACGGATACCTCTGCGGTTGAGTACGTGTGCCGTATGACCGCAGGTGAAATCCACAAAAAAGAACCTATCTTCGGCAACATTCTTGCAAAGATGTTCTCCACATATTATGCACGCGAGTGCTGTGACACGTCCTTCGTTTTAGCGGATGATGACGATATCGCAGTGGGTTACGTTATGTGCGAGCCCGATTACAAGCGTTACAGCAGGCTTTTTCGCAAAATTGATGTGAGAAACATCTGGAATTTAGATAAAAAATCAGGCTTTGATGCCTGGTGGATGCCCTTCCCCTATTTCTTCTTAGGGTTAAAGTATCCTGCACATCTGCATATTGATATTTTACCCGAATATCAGAGTAAGGGCTACGGCGCACAGATGATGAACACAATGCTTGACAACCTTAAAGCTAAAAAGGTCAAGGGCATTATGCTTATGGCAAATAAAAACAACCACGGTGCTATCCGTTTTTATGAGCGACTTGGCTTCAAGGTGCTATTCAACGGTTTTGGCGGAGTGGTAATGACAAAAAATCTTACTGAGTAGTGATTAATATGGCAAAGAAACCTGTTACAGCAATTATTCTCGGTGCAGGTCACCGTACAATGACATACGCTAAATACGCTTTAACTCACCCCGATGAGTTAGAGGTTGTCGGAGTGGCAGAAATTGACAAATACCGTCGTAATATGGTGAAGGAGATGTTCAATCTCAAGGACGAAAACTGCTTCGTTGACGCAGAAAGCCTTTCAAAGGCTCCTAAATTTGCCGACGTTGTTATAAACGGCACAATGGACGAGGTGCACGTGGAGACCTCCATTCCTCTTCTTAAGGTCGGCTATGATATGCTCCTTGAAAAGCCCTTTGCTGTAAATGAAGAAGAGCTTAACCGCCTTATGGACGTGGTAAATACATATAACAACAAGGTTATGATTTGTCACGTGCTCAGATATAATAAGTTTTATCAGACAATCAAGCAAACTGTTGCCGACGGCAGAATTGGTAACGTTATAAACATACAGACAGTTGAAGATGTAAGCTATCACCACCTGTCAACGTCATTTGTACGTGGCAAGTGGGGCAACTCAGACAAGTGCCATACAAGTATGCTCCTGGCAAAGTGCTGTCACGACCTTGACCTTATGATGTGGATTATGGGTGACGATAAGCCTGTTTCTGTTTCCTCGGTAGGCTCACGCTTTCAGTTCAAACCCGAAAATGCTCCCGAGGGCTCAGGTACACGTTGCCTTGTGGATTGCCCCTTGGTTGATGATTGCCGTTACAGTGCAAAAAGGATTTACCTTGACCACCCTGACAGGTGGGCGGTATATATCTGGCGTGATATTGAGCACATCGAAAATCCCACAGAAGAGGATTATCGCAACAGCCTTATCCACAGTGATTACGGCAGATGTATTCACAAAAGTGATAACAATGTTGTAGACCACCAGAGCGTGCTTGTGAATTTCGCAAGCGGTGCCACAGGTACCCATAACCTTGCAGGTGGCTCTGCGGAAAGCCTTCGCACAATCCGCATCATCGGCACCAAGGGTGAAATTTATGGTGAGTTGGAGAACAAATTTATCCGCCTCAAAATAATCAACCCCACACCCACAACCGATTTTGATGAAGAATATATCGACCTCAGCAACATTCCCGATAAGGGTCACGGTGGCGGTGACGAGGGTCTCTGCGCTGACTTTGTTAAGTTTATCAGAAATGACAATCCCTCAATTTCCTGCACATCAATCCACGACTCCGTAGCAGGTCACAAGGTAATCTTCCTGGCAGACAAATCCCGCGAAAATGGTGGTCAGGTTATACCTGTAAATCTCTGAATCGACAAAATGCTTGTTGACACAGATTTTCACATATGTTAAAATTGTGTAAGTGACAAAGGGCAAATCAGGAAATGCTGCGCATTGATTATATTGCTTTGCACAAATCTAAGGTACCACAAAGCTTTTTCCTCAACAAAGCTGTTGAGTACAAAAATAAATATGCGGGGATGGCGGAACTGGCAGACGCGTATGATTCAGGTAACCTATCCTAAGTGCAAGGTCTTGAAAACTGCAAAAGCCGATGATAAAATAGTGATGAAAAATCACACCAAAAAGTTAATATGCGGGTATGGTGAAACTGGCAAACACGTATGGTTCAGGTCCATATGTCGCGAGACTTGCAGGTTCAAGTCCTGTTACCCGCACCAAAAATCCACATTCTTCTGAAGAAGGGTGTGGATTTTCACTTTTTTATTCTTAAATTTACTTTTTTCCTAAATGTAGAATTTTGATGTAAGCAAGAAGTAATAGTGAAATAGTGAGAGTTGTATATTAAAAGTGGACACATCGAACAGAGATTTCTCATATATTGATTTTTAGGTTTTAATATGTTACTATTCAACCAAGAGGTGATATAAGTGACTTTAAAAGATACAACTTATGGGTTTATTTTACCATTAGTCATTATGAGCTTTTGTTTGCTATACTTTGTAATACCTGATGATAGATTGTTCTTTTTGTTTGGTCTTGTGCACCTATTGATAGTATTTGTTTACCTGTGCACAATGGCGGTTATAACAAAAAAGAAAAACAATACAAGTGTTTTTAAGTGTGCTTATTGGACGATAGCAATTCCTTTTATTATTGGGTTGTTGTTTGTGATTATGAGCAATCTTCAAAATATGGAGAACACCTTCTTTTCTAGCAGTATGGGTTTTGATAACCTTGTTTTTATTCTTTTCTTGGGTGGATTTGTTTCCGCTGTTGATATTGTAGGTACTGTCAGACTATTTTATAATCCTTATAGTCCAAATCCGATTTGTGATGTGCTTTTGGTATTTGTCATTACAGCCATTTTACTTGTGACACCTGTTTTGATTTACAAATTCACTAAATTACAAGAAACAAAAACAGATTCTCACTAAAGTGGGTTCGGGCTTCTGCCCGTAATTTGCGGTTGGCGGATAGCCGACTGCTCTGCTTGCCCCGGCTAAAGCAGGGTTTTTAGTCTTCTTTTTTCTCTTTGTTTATTGTGATACATTTTTTGATATATCGGCAAAGGAAAAGAAAAATGAGAGAACAGGGTCTTTACCTTATTCTCTCAATAACTAGTCTTATTCGGCTTACAGTTACGCCATATTGTTCTTTTCAGTTAATTTCTTGATTTCCTTATCAAAATCAGAAGATATAATCTGTGTGCGATTGAAAATATCGTACTCTGCAAAAGCGTGTTGCTCAGCGGTCTTATGAGATATTCTTCCTTTATCAGGTAAAATATCATATTTTCTGAACTCAAGGAACTCGTTCACACTCTCGGCAAAC
>JAZNLJ010000056.1:0-2880 GCA_045579005.1 Acutalibacteraceae bacterium
GTGCACATATTCCTCGTGACTCATGGGGTGAACATATTCACCCTCGCAATAAAGAGCCTCACCAAGAGTGCCGCTCTGATAGATTTCTGTAAGCTTGCTTGTTACTGCAAAGTAAGCATAGTTTTCTGCCAGCATATAGATTGCACCGCTTTTTTCACTTGCACGGCAAATCTGTACACACTCTGCCATTGTAACAGCAGGCATTGTTTCACTGAGCACGTGAATGCCCTTCTCAAGGGCAATTACAGCGTATTTTGCGTGCTGGTGAAAGAAGTTTGTGAGCACAACTGCGTCAAGTCCGCTGTTGATGAATTCATCAAAATCTGTATAAAATTTTGTTTCGTCACAGCAATACTTTTTGATTCTTTCATAGGTGCTTTCGTCGTAGTCACAAACGGCACTGATGTAAGCCTTCTCAGTAAGTGTGAGACCCTGTGCGATACCGCAGCCTCGTCTTGCACCGAATATGCCTACCTTTAATTTTTTATCCATTATCAAATTCCTCCCTGGAAATGATTTTTATTTATATAAGAGTGTAAATTGTGTCTGCCTGAGTTTCAAAGGTAACTGTGTTTCCCTTGCGCTCAAAAGAGATTTTTCCGTTGTCGGAGCTCCTTACAACAGCCTTTATGCCGTCACACTGAACTTTGCAAAGCCTACCCGAAAGGCTTTTTATTTTAAGGGATGCAACCCTTTCGTTTTTAAGCTCAGCCGAAACAAGGAATGCACCGTCTGCACGGAGATTTTCGAATGATGCGGATGCTTTTTTGTCCCAGCAGGGGAAGAGTCGGATAATCCCTTCATGGCTTTGCATCAGCATTTCATTGATGGTTGCGGGCACGGTTGTCAGGTGCTCAATGCCGCCGCCGTGGTGACGGAAAAGCCTGTTGGGAAATGCAAATTCCTCAATGTTTTTGTGAATGCCGTCAAGAAGAAATTGCGGGTCAACACCGATTCGGGCGCCTGCGGGCAGATATGAGTTTGAGCCGTTGTCATCAAGTCGTCTGTCATTGATGAAATATGTATTCCTTGCAATCTTCAGGAGCTTTTCATCCGAAGAAAGACCAATCTGTGATGCAGGATAAATATGCTGAAGACCTACTGTGTTATCATTTCTCCAGCGGATGCCGAAGTCTGAATATCTGAAGCATTTTTTACCCTTTTTGATGAATGTAGGGAAGTCGCTCAGATTCTCAATAATATCCTTCCACAGAGCATATTTTTCGGCATTGAGGCCAAGCTCCTTTGCCATATCATAAACACCGTTGAACAACAGTTTTACAAGACCAAGGGAGTTTATGGCGTTTACGGTGTTTACCTGACCTATGTGGGTGAGGTAGCGGAATTTCTCGCCGCGGTAAAAAGGGATTTCGTGGGCGGCATCACCCTTGAGAATGTATCTGCCCTTTTTCTTTACGAGGTAATCCTCCCAGAATGCCGCAGTATTAAAAACAAAGTCGTAATAATTTTCAAGGGCATAGCTTTTGTCGTAGGTGGAGAACCAATGCATAATGGGAATTACACAGGCATATGCCGCGTGGCTCTTCTGACCCAGGAAAAGTATGCCGTGCTCCTTGCAGTCGGGCTGAGAGTAAAAGTCAAGCGCCTTCGGCCCGAAACTGACGGGAAAGGCGTAGCCACCGCAACCGAACAGCTTTGCCATACGCTTAGCCTCGTTACGCATATCGTTGACAGGTGCCATATAGCCGTGGAAAAGCTCCGGGTGGTTGGCGGAGAAAATACAGTAATAGGGTGCTTCATAGTTGTAGTTCATATGATAATCTCCCGCCCAGGGGAAGAAATCATCAGTTATGAAGTTGCCGAAAAGTCCGGGAGGAAATTCGGCATTGCCCATACAGCCTGCCAGGTGATAAAGGCTTGAGTTGTAATAGCTTTCAATAACCTTATCCTCAAGAGTAACCTTTGATGCAGAGAAAAAGCTTTCCCACTTTTTCTGTGTTGCAAGCTTATCCTTGTCGTAATTACAGGTTGAAACCATACGAAAGGCTTCATCTGTGTATTCTGAGTTATCAAAGCTTGTAACAACGGAGAAACAGTATCGGATAGTTGTGCTGCCGTCCGTGCTTTCTGCGGAGAGCTCTCTCAGGCAGACTGCAACGGCAGACTCCATAGTCACACTATCGCCGCAGAATTTTCGGCTGCGGCATCTGATACCGCCTTGCTCGAAGCAGGTGTTTTGTGATTCGCAGGTGTCGGGGACTTCAATATCCGCAAGGGGAGTGTCGTTACCCTCGCTGACCTTGATTTCAAAGTAAACAAGGTTTTCGGGCGCAACAAAAAGCTCCATTTCCATATTGCCGAATTTGCATTCAAGAAGGCCCTTGTTGAAATATTGCTTTATGTTATATTCCGACAAATCAACGTTTTTTATCCGCAGGTTACCAACGGTTTTGATCCCGCCGTCCTTGTGTGCGCCGGGACTGAATTTCCAGAAATCGCACTTTGAAATGTGAATAACAAGATCATTTTCCTCATTATCAAAGACAATGCCGAGGTCACCGTTACCGCACATTGCACCTGCAGGAATTCTGTAAACCACCTTGCCGTCAATCGTGTTGACAGGCGGAGCGGTTATTTCATTGAAATAAGTATTCATAGCATCACCAACTATAAATCATTATAATTCTTTTTTTCGTATAGTCAAGGGAATTTCCCGATACCTTATTAATTGACAAAACTTTTATTGGCAGTTATACTTGAACTATAAAAATCTTCAAAAAGGAGAAAGTATAATGAGCTACGAAGGTTACAAATGGTATGTAGGTGTGCCTCACAGCCACACAGTTGCATCTGATGGAGGTCTTACACTTGATCAGCTTGTTGAGAAGGCAAAGAAAAATAAGCTTGATTTCCTTATGA
>JAZNLJ010000057.1:0-9583 GCA_045579005.1 Acutalibacteraceae bacterium
GGCTCACAGAACGACATGGCTACGATCCGACTTACCATTTTATAAAATTTTTTGTCACCGATAAAATTACGTATATTCATTTATTTTGTTTCCTGTTTAACTGTCGTAGTAGTTTAAAGTTTCTAACAGAAGGGAACCGACGTCACCGATTGTTTTGCGCCTTACTGCGGTAATTTTATCACCCGAGGCAGACATACTTTTAGAAATCAGTTTTTTCGATGTTCCGATTGAGCAAGCCTCGAAGTCATTAAGCGCAAAGGGTGTGAAGGCTGCAGTACCCACAAGGGGAGCTTCTTTGGTGAGTTTTATGTTAAGGTTCTCTGCCGCCTGTGCAATAACCGATGCAGCTTGAGGAGATCCCTTCGTTCCGCTACCATCCTTGAACATTACGATAAGATTGTCGGATGACGTTATCTCCTCAAGCGGAATAAATACTGTGGGAACGTCGGAGAAAAGTCGTTTGTGCTTCTTTGCAAAGGCATAAGCACCAGTGCGCCCCGAATATTCAGAGCCCGTAAGTAGAATACAAACCTCAGTTTTTTCATAACGGAAGCCTTCGTCAAAAAGTTGTTTCATTACACTCAACGCAATGGCAGAGGGGACAAGGCTTGAGCTGACACCGCTTGCAGTTCGCTTTGGATTTATGATGAATATTGAAGCAATGTAAAAAGGAACAAAGATAATGCACAACACACGCAGAAAGTCGAATAAACCCGAATTTACGGGTACACCTGCAAACAGGCAGAAAAGCTGACTACAGAACAGTATGGTGTTGCCAAGGAGTGAGCACAGGTTAAGTACGTTAAGGGTGACGTTGCCGAATGCGAAGCTTCTGAGACATATAGGGGAGTCTACGTGAGCAGTTATAACCACTCGTGTGGCAGTATCGCCTCTGCAATAGCGTTTGCCGTATATGTTTGCAGACTTTTTCTTCAGTTTGATAACATCAAGTGCTGTTCCGTCAAAAAGAAATTTGTGTGCATATATGCCGAATACCGCAAGATTAAGCACAAGGGAAATAGCAATGGGCATCACAAAACCGCCTGAAAGAGCAACGGAAAAAAGAAAAACCGAAACTATAAGACAAAGGCTGAGAATTTTGTGCAACACAGTACCTGCGCCGGGGTGAGTTATAAAACTCTGCTCGTTTGTTTCGTCGCAGAATTTCATAAGCTCGTTCAGCAATATGTTACGGGCTTGTTCCTCGCCCTTACTGCCTGCCCGACGTTCGTGTGTTCTGTCGAGAACGGTCTCAACTGTTTCAAGAACGTAGTTCACATTTTTGTCGTTAAGTTTCGGTAAAATTGTCATAGCTTATTTTATAATCTCTTTGAATTTTTCGTAAGCCTTCTCCCAACTGTCCCTGTCAGAGGGTTTGTAGAGTTTGAGATTCTCGCCACGTGCAATGATTTTTCGTGCCTGCTTGATATCCCCGATAACACCGCTTGACATAAACTGAATAGCAATGTTACCGAGAGCTGTTGCCTCGATAGGTCCACCGTATACGTCAACATTACAGCTCTGTGCTGTCATTTCAAGGAGAAGCTTGTCCTTTGTGCCGCCGCCCATAACGTGAATACGGTCATACACCTTGCCCGTGCATTCCATAATGCCGTCAAAGGTGAGGCGGTATTTGAGTGCAAGACTTTCGTAAATGCAACGCATAATCTCGCCGACAGTTTCGGGAACATACTGATTTGTCTTTTTGCAGTAGTCCTTAACGCGACGGGGAAGATTACCCATTGTAGCAAATTCGGGGGCATCGGGGTCAATGAAGCACTTGAAGGGCTCGCATTCGAGCGCTAATTTTTCAAGCTCTGCATAGGAGTATTCTTTGCCCTCGCGAATCCATTGACGACGGCTTTCCTGAATAAGCCATAAGCCACATATGTTTTTAAGGAAAGCGATGCTGTAATCATAGCCGCCCTCATTGGTAACATTAAGCTTCTTTGATGCCTCATTGAGTACAGGCTCTTTTACCTCTGTGCCGAAAAGTGACCAGGTACCACAGCTTATGAATGCAAAATCCTCATACTCGCAGGGAGCAGCGGTTATTGCGCTTTGTGTATCGTGTGAAGCAACGCTGACAATATCTGCCTTGGGAACACCAAGCTCCTCGCAGATTTCATCGCTTAACTGACCGATAACTGTACCTGTTGCAACGATGGGTGTAAGAATATCCTTCTTAAGACCAAGGTCATTGATGATTTTGTCTGACCAGTCACGAGTTTTAAGGTCAACCATCTGTGATGTTGTAGCAATTGAGTATTCGGTTGATTTTACTCCTGAAAGAAAATATGAGAGAAGGTCAGGCATAAACAGGAGTGTGTCCGCTTCCTCTAAAATGTATGGTCTGTTTTCCTTGAGTGATAAAAGCTGGAAAACAGTGTTGAAGTCCATAAACTGAATGCCTGTGATATCATACATTTCCTCGTGTGACATATATTTCTTTGAAAATTCTGCCATACCGTCATTGCGCTTGTCACGGTAGTGAACGGGGTTTTCAATGAGTGTACCGTCCTTTCGGAGAAGTCCGAAATCAACGCCCCAGGTGTCGATGCCGATTGAATCAAAGCCGCCGTCCTCCTTTGCCTTGAGGATGCCCTGCTTGATTTCAAAGAAAAGTCTCTGCACGTCCCAATAAACAGTGCCGTTTATTGTTACGGGGTCGTTTGAGAAACGATGAACCTCGCGGAGCTCGATTTTCTCACCATCGAAAACACCTACAATGGCTCTGCCGCTTGATGCACCAAAGTCAAATGCAAGAACACGTTTATTCATAATTTCACTCCAAGTAATTTTTGTTTCTGAAAAAGTCTTATTTGAGGAAGCAGTTGATGATTATTTCTTCGGCTTCTTCCTCGGTTTTACCCAGGGTCTGCAATTTGAGAAGCTGGTCGTTATTGATTCTGCCGATTGCCGCCTCGTGAACGATGTTTGCATCCCAATGGTTAGCGGCGATTTCGGGTATTGAACGGATTTTTGCATCATCCATAATGATGGAGTCGCACTGCACGTGTGCTCTGCACTTTGCATTGCCTACTGCGCGGGGATAGAAAACCTGCTCTGATTTATCTTTTGCAACACTTCGCGAAATAATCTGAGAAGATGCGTCCTCGCCGTTAAGCTCAATCACCATATCGGAGTGCGCAATCTGCTTGCCGTGAGTCATCAGCTTTTCAAGCACAACAAGCCGTGCGCCCTTTTCAAGCTTTGCAACAGTGTCGCGCTTTGTTGAGTCAACACCGCGGATCTGCACGCTTTCCATTTCGCAATATGAATTTTCATCCATATAAATTTCAGTAACGGGATTGAGAACTCTCTCACCTGTACCTTCGCCCTCACCGTAGTGTTTTTCCACGTACTTTATGCGAGCATTTTTGCCTATGTGGAAGCGATGAATACCGTCGTGCTCGCTTTTTTTGTCACCCGAGTTGTGGATGCCACAGCCTGCGACAATAAGCACGTCTGCGTTGTCGCCGATGAAAAAGTCGTTATATACAAGGTCCTCAACGCCTGCTTCGGTAATGATAACGGGAATGTGAACGCTTTCGTTTTTAGTATCGGGTTTTACGATGATGTCGATACCGGGCTTGTCCTTCTTGGGCTCAATAATAATGTTTTCGGTGGACTGTCTGTCAAAGCCCTCGCCGTTTTTTCTGATGTTGTATGCACCCTGAGGAATGCCGTGAAGGTCGGCAACTGCCTCAAGCATGTGAAGTTCTGTTTTGTTCATAGTGTTTGTTCCTTTATCTGAATGAGCATGAATTGTCGAATTCTGACATAAGCTTAGGAAAAATATCCTCACGAGGACCGATTTCTTTTACGTAGCCGTCTGCTACAACTGCGATTTCATCGGCAATTTTCATAATTCTTTCCTGGTGAGATATGATTATCATACTTTCCTTGCGGGTTTTTGAAATACCCTTGAAGCTTTCTACAAGCATATTGAAGCTCCATAGATCAATACCTGCCTCGGGCTCGTCGTAAATGGCAAGTGAAAGGTCGCGTGCCATAAGTGTGGCAATCTCAATGCGCTTGATTTCACCACCTGAAAGTGAGTTATCAACCTGACGGTTAAGGTAGTCCTTGGAGCAAAGACCAACTTGTGTCAGGTACATACAGCATTGGTCTTCGGGTAAATCACTACCGTGTGCAAGGCTCAGAAGGGCGCGAACAGAAAGACCCTTAAAGCGGGGAGGGTGTTGAAATGCATAGCCTATACCAAGCTTTGCCCTCTCTGTAATGGAAAGGTTTGTTATATCCTGACCATTCCAGATAATCTGACCGCCTGTGGGCTTTTCGATACCCATAATCACCTTGGCGAGTGTGGATTTACCACCACCGTTGGGGCCTGTGATAACCAGGAATTTTCCGTCCTCTACGGTGAGTGAAATATCCTTGAGGATATCCTTTTCCCCCTTATCGTCGCTGACGTTAAATGAAATATGTTTTAATTCAAGCATAAATATCTCCGGATAGTAAGTATATATTTAACTAATATAGTTATTCAATTCTAGATTATATACAAAATACCCTTTTTATTCAAGTCTTTTTGAAAAATCCTTGTTAATGTAATCGAATTGTGTTATATTGACTATAATAGGTTAGATATACTCGTTTTTTAGGAGGTTTACCATGAGAAGAATCGGTGGAGATTATGAAAAAGACCTTCCGAGAGAGTCTCTCGAAACTATTCTGCAGGATGCTGTTATGGGCGTTTGTATTGTTTCACCCCGTGTGGATGGTATCCAGCTTGATTACACTAATGACGGCTTCTTCAAGATTTTCGGCTACACCCGCGAGGAGTACGAGGAATCTGACGATGAGGTTCGTATGAATCTGTTCAGTCAGGCAGATTTTATTGATATGGTAAGGAAACTCAACACCGAGTATGAGCCCGGTGAAATCGTTGAATTCGAGACCCGCATCAACAAAAAAGGCGGGGAAAAGGCGTGGGTTCTTATTTCCACACGTAAGCCCCGTAACGTTGCCAAGAATGAACAGGTTTTTATCTGCAACATCACTGATATTACATACACTAAAAAGCTCCAGATGCAGCTTCGTGAGGAAAAAGAACGATACGAAATTGTTGAGGAAATTTCTGACGATATTATGTTTAATTACGATGTTGTAAGCGACGTTTTTGAGTGCTCTGCCAAGATTCTCAGAGGTATGGGCACACGCACACGAATTGAAAATGCAATTGAAACCTTTACTTACGGTGACGTCTTTGACCACCGCGATGTGCCAGCGTTTATTCTTGCTCTCAGCAATGCACTTTCAGGTAAGAAAATAAACGTTTTTGATGCTCGTGTAATAAACAACCGTGGTGACGGTGTGTGGCACAGAATTAAGTTTGCTGCTATGTATGGTGACGATGGCAATGCCACAAAGTTTGTTGGTACAATGACGGATATCGATAAAGAGAAAAAGGAGAAATCCCGACTTATTTCCAAGGCTGAAACAGACCAGCTTACAGGTTTCCTTAATAAGATTTCAACAAGCCTTAAGATTGGTGAAATTATCAGAGAATATCCCGAAGAACAGGGCGCTTTACTCCTTATTGATCTTGATGATTTCAAGAAGCTTAACGACACCTATGGTCATAAGGTAGGTGACAATTTCCTTCGCTCATTTACAAGTAAACTGTTCCTCAGATTTGGCACGAATGATGTTCTCGGCAGAATCGGTGGTGAAGAGTTTGTTGTTTACGTCAACTCACTGGATAGTGACGATGATGATATAATAGCACGTGCACAGAAGAGCGCCAAGGAAATTCTTGAAGCTTGTCGTAGCGTGAGGATTGAAGAAGCCGGCGACGAAAGATTTACCTGCAGCATAGGTATTGCAACCTATCCTGCTGACGGTGCTTCTTACACCGAGCTCTATGAAAAGGCAGATAAGGCAATGTACTCTGTTAAGCGAAGCGGTAAAAACAGCCTTGCTTTCTGTAAAGATATTTGAGTGAATGTATTAAACTACACACGGTTTAATACAGATACTTTTCCCCTGTAATATTGTTAAACCTCTTGGAAGGAGAATACCTTCCTGCCGGTTTTGCCTTGTTACAAACAAAATTGTCAAGCATTAAAACTCGCAGAGCCTGAAATGCCTGAGATTATGTGAGTTTGGCTTTTTGCGAAGTAGTGCCGGTGTATTATAAGACAAAAAGGATAAAGGTGAGCGGAAACAGACTTTTCAGGCATAGTTGTTTTGACCCCCTCACGTTACGGAGATGTAATAAAAATGTCACAGATAATTGAATATATTAAAGATAAAAAGGTGCTTATTCTCGGATTTGGCAGAGAGGGTCAGTCAACCTTTAATTACATAAGAAAGCATTTGCCTGACAAGCCCCTTACTATAGGCGACAAAAACAAGCCTGTTGTTGAGGATGAAAACGTAAACATTGTTTTCGGGGATGATTACCTTAAGTGCCTTTCTGATTATGACATTGTTTTCAAAAGCCCGGGTATTGCCTTTCTTGATGATGATATGTACCCCGAAACTACGGAGATAACCTGTCAAACTGATATGTTTCTCAGATTTTGTAAGCCTGTTGTTGTGGGCATTACAGGCTCAAAGGGTAAAACAACCACCTCAACACTTATTTATGAAATGCTCAAGGCAGGAGGACTCAATACCTGCCTTATCGGTAACATCGGGGTGCCTGTTTTTGAAAAGGCAGATGAAGATGAATCTCTTGTCGCAGTTATTGAAATGTCATCACATCAGCTTGAATTTACAACTGCTTCACCCCACGTTGCAGTGCTTGTGAATATATATCAGGAGCATCTTGACCACTACAAAACAGGCTACGAGGGTTACGTAAATGCAAAACTCAATATTGCCCGTCATCAGAAATCGGACGATGTGCTTGTTTACAATCCTGAGCAGGACCTTACAGGCGTTGTGGATTGGGACAAGATAATAAAAGGAATAGCAAAGCCTGTTACGTTCACCTCTGCTGAAAACGACCAATTTGTCAATGAACTGTGGCAGTCAACAGAGCATCTTAAGGGTGAGCACAACCGTCAGGACATTGCTTATGCACTTGCTGTTGCAAGGACTTTTGATGTTAGTGACGATGCCGTAAGACAGGCTATTAAAAACTTCGGTGGTATTGAGCACCGGATGGAATTTGTGGGTGTATATGACGGTGTGACCTTCTACAATGACAGTATTGCTACAATTCCCACAGCGGTTATGGGTGCAGTAAAGGCATTGGGTAACGTGGATACACTTCTTTTCGGTGGTCTTGACAGAGGTATTGATTATGACGCTTTTGTAGACTTCCTTAACACCTGTGATATCAATAATCTCATAGGTCTGCCCGAAACAGGACACAATATAATTGAACGTCTTAAGGTTATGGGTTGTACCAAAAATATGCTTTGTGCACGCGATATGGCAGATGGTGTGGAACTTTGTAAAAAACATACGGCACAGGGAAAATCCTGCTTATTCTCACCTGCAGCGGCAAGCTATAATTACTACAAAAACTTTGAAGAAAAGGGCAGACACTACAAGGCTTGTGTCCGCGGAGAAGCTTGATTTTTCTGTAAATTGTATGAATTTGTTGACAAAATGAATTTTCAGAATTATAATTAATTGGATTATAAAATTCTATTAAGGAGAGAAAGTAATGAAAAAATTTATGTCCGTGTTTATGGCACTTGTAATGGCTCTTTCACTTGTTACAGTGAGCTTTGCAGGCTTTAAGGATGATGCTCAGCTTCAGTTTGACGAGGACGGCAACTTTAAAATTATGGTGCTTGCTGACGTGCAGACAGATTACCCTGTGCCAGACGATATGATTACATTTATCAGAGAGGCTCTTGATTATGCACAGCCTGATCTTGTTGTTTTTTGTGGTGATAACATCAACAACCCTGACGACAGGTCATATGATGAGGTTCTTGCCCCCATCATCTACCGCGGTATACCCTTCACAGGTGTTCTCGGCAACCATGATGAGGAATCCTCTGGCGGTAAGACAAGAGATGAGCTTATCGCAAAGTATCAGGAATATGATGGTTGTCTCTGGTATGACGCTGATCCTTCACTCCACGGCGCAGGTACTCACAACCTTCCCATCCTTTCAAGTGATGGCTCAAAGGTTGCTTTCAACCTTTGGATGTTTGACTGTGGTGACTATGTTCGCAACTCACAGGGTGAGTGGCTCGGTTACGACTGGGTTCGTGAAGACCAGATTGAGTGGTATAACAACACTCGCGATGCAATGACAGCCGAAAATGGCGGTGAAGTTGTTCCTTCAATTGCTTTCCAGCACATTATTCCCCAGGAGCCTACTGAGAAGATTTTTGTTCAGTCGGATATCAATATGGGTGACCTTACAATCAACTTCCAGGACGGCACAAGCTACACATTACTTCCCGATATTTCCAAGTTTGAGAACGGATATCTCTTTGAAAAGGCTTGTCCCAGCTACGGCAATGACGGACAGTGGGATGCTATGGTAGAAGGTGGCGATGTTCTCGGTGTAGTAGTTGGTCACGACCATATCAACAATTTCATTGTTGACGTTGATGGTGTTGACCTTATTATGACTCCCGGTTGCACATACTCATCATATTACAACGATATGATTCAGGGTACACGTATTATCGAAATCAACGAAGAGAATCCTACAGAGTATTCAACATATTGTCTTACTTCAAGTGCTCTTGCACAGGAAGAAGGCTCTATCCTCGGTGACAGCACCGATAGAACACAGTTGGAGTACACTCTCTCATACTACTTTGAGAAAATTTTTGCTATCTTTATGGACATTCTTAAGAATATGTTCGGTGGCAACGTTGTAATGTAAGAAGAAGCGTAACGGAACATGCGATTATAGCTCTGCAAGGTGTATTCCTTGCAGAGCTGCTTTTTGCGCAAATATACACAATTTTTGCATAAAAAGTGCATATATACAATTATAATGCATAATTTACACACAAAATATAGCTTGTGTTTTAATATGCTTATGGTAATATTTTACACAAATTCTGCCTTGTTTTAGTTTGATTTTATCGCATTTTTGCAAAATAACGGAAAAATCAAAATATTTTTTCAAAAGGCTTGACATCTACACCACAATGGTGTATAACTATGCATATCGAATGAATATTTTTTCACGAGGTTTTTACCTCAGGTTTTGGAGGAAATAAATTATGGATAAGAAAAACATCAAAAAAGTAGTTCTTGCTTACTCAGGCGGTCTTGACACATCAATCATCATTCCCTGGCTTAAAGAAAATTATAATAACTGTGAGGTTATCGCTGTTTCAGGTAATGTAGGTCAGGCAAGCGAGCTTGAGGGTCTTGAAGAAAAGGCAATTGCAACAGGCGCTTCAAAGATTTACATTGAGGACCTTACAAAGGAATTCCTTGAGGATTACGTTTTCCCCGGTCTTAAGGCTGGCGCAATTTATGAAGAGTATCTTCTCGGCACAGCATTTGCCCGTCCCCCCATTGCAAAGAGAATTGCTGACATTGCTATTGCAGAGGGTGCAGATGCTATCTGCCACGGTGCTACAGGTAAGGATAATGACCAGGTAAGATTCGAGCTTGCTAT
>JAZNLJ010000058.1:0-16086 GCA_045579005.1 Acutalibacteraceae bacterium
ACCGCTTGCCCTCCGACTTCGATATGATAGTTATGCATCCGCTGCCCCGTGTAAACGAGATCAGCGTCGCAGTTGACCGCGACCCACGCGCTTGCTACTTCAAGCAGGTGCTTAACGGAAAATATATCCGTATGGCACTTATACTTAAATTATTAGAGGAGGCAGGAAAATGAACGTTGATTCCATCACAAACGGCTTTGTGATCGACCACATTATTGCCGGCAGAGGTATGCGTATATATGAACTCCTCGGTCTTGATGAGCTTGACTGCTCTGTTGCTATTATCAAAAATGTAAACAGTAAAAAGCACGGTAAAAAGGATATTATCAAAATTGATGCGGCTATTGACATTGATTTTGATGTTATCGGCTACGTTGACCCCGGTGCTACAATCAATATCATCCGTGACGGCAAGCTTGTTGAAAAGCGTTTTATTGAGCTTCCCGAAACGCTTACAAACGTTATCAAATGTAAAAATCCCCGTTGCATTACAACAACGGAGCAGGAGATTAACCACGTATTCAAGCTCACAGACAGAGATGCAGGTGTTTACCGTTGTCTGTACTGTGAAACAAAAGCGAATTAACCTATTGTCAATTTGACTATAAAATAGCAGGTAAATGAGGTTTTATTATACCTCTGTGTGCCTTGACACTATAATATATAAATGTTAAAATTATAGTGTTATTTAAAGTCCCGTTTCTGCGACTGACGGAGCAATGTAGAATCAACTACGAAGGAGCAGAAAATCACCCTTTCAAAGCGGTGTTTCGACAGACTTTGAGCCGACCGTCTGGGCACACCTGTTCTTGTTGGATAGGTGCGCCCTTTCTGTTTTTTAAAAATTGAAGTAATATCCGAAAGGAATGTTTTTATGAAAAAAGTTGGTATCATTATGGGTAGCGACAGCGATTTGCCCGTAGTTGAAAAAGCAATAAATACACTTAAGGATTTTGACGTGCCGTATGAGGTGCATGTTTTCTCTGCTCACAGAACTCCTGTTCAGGCAAAGGAATTCAGCGAAAATGCCCGTGCAAACGGCTTTGGCGTAATTATTGCGGCAGCAGGCATGGCGGCACATCTTGCCGGCGCAGTTGCAGCAAACACAACCTTGCCGGTTATCGGTATTCCCATTAAGTCCTCTAACCTTGGCGGTATGGAAGCACTCCTTTCAACAGTACAGATGCCCTCAGGTATTCCTGTGGCAACAGTTGCAATTGACGGTGCGGTAAACTCTGCACTCCTTGCAATTGAGATTCTTTCACTTTCTGAGCCTGTTCTCGAACAGAAGCTTGCAGATAAAAGAGCAAAGGACACTGCAACAGTTCTTGAAAAGAACCTTGCAGTTGAAAATAAATTCAATTTATAATTTGCAATTTTCCATTTGTAATTTGCAATTTTAAAGAGGTGTATTATGGGCGGATTTTTCGGAGTGGCATCAAAAAATGATGCTGTGCTTGATACCTTCTTCGGTGTTGACTATCACTCGCACCTTGGCACTCGTCGTGCAGGTCTTGCGGCATACGACAGCGAAAAGGGTCTTCAACGTAAAATTCACAAAATAGAAAATTCACCGTTCAGAACAAAATTCGAGAGAATACTCGATGAAATGACAGGTACAAGTGCTATCGGCTGTATCAGTGACAGCGATGCACAGCCCCTGCTTATGCGTTCTAACCACGGTCTTTATGCCATCAGTACAATCGGCATTATAAATAACGAGGATGCACTCGTTAAACAGTACCTTTCATTCAGCGGCGGGCACTTCGGTGCAATGACAAGCACAGGTATCAACTCAACCGAGCTTGTTTCTGCAATGATTGACCAGAAGAGTAGCTTTGCCGAGGGCATTACCTTTGCCCAGGATGTTATCGAGGGTACTGCATCAATACTTATTCTTAAAGAAAACGGCAATATTATTGCAGCCCGCGATAAGGTGGGCAGAATCCCTGTGCTTATCGGTAAGCGTGAAGACGGCTACTGCGTATCCTTTGAGGATTTTGCATACAAGAAGCTGGGATTCGAGGATTATAAGGAACTTGGCCCCGGTGAGGTTGTTGAAATTTCACCCGATGGTGTTGAGGTTCTTGTGAAGCCCCAGAAGAAAAAGAAAATCTGTGCCTTCCTCTGGTCATATTACGGTTATCCTACATCCTGCTATGAGGGTGTAAATGTTGAAATAATGCGTTACCGTAACGGTCAGATTATGGCACAGACTGATAAAGAGGCAAACGTTGCACAGAATATCGACTACGTAAGCGGTGTTCCCGATTCGGGCACACCTCACGCTATAGGCTATGCCAATGAAAGCGGTATTCCATTTGCACGACCCTTTATTAAATACACACCCACATGGCCCCGTAGCTTTATGCCCTCCAACCAGAGAGAGCGTAGCAGGGTAGCCAAGATGAAGCAGATTCCCGTGCACGACCTTATCAAGGACAAAAAGCTGTTGTTTGTTGATGATAGTATCGTAAGAGGTACACAGCTCAGGGAAACAGTTGAATTCCTTTATGAGAACGGTGCGAAGGAGGTTCACATGCGTTCTGCTTGTCCTCCCATTATGTACGGCTGTAAGTTCCTTAACTTCTCACGCGGTACTTCAGATCTTGATCTGATTACCCGGAGCACCATTATGGAGCTTGAGGGTGAGGAAGGTTTTAAATATATTGAGGAATACAGTGATGCTTCCACGGAGCGCGGCGCAAAAATGCGTAAGGCAATTTGCGAAAAGCTTAACTTCGCATCACTTGAGTTCCAGTCATTAGAGGGTATCGTTAAGGCTATCGGACTTCCCGAGGACGAGGTTTGTACCTATTGCTGGAATGGTAAGGGTTAATTAAGTAATTCGACGAATATATATTGAAGGAGAATAACAATGAAGAATTCAAGATCAGAAAGTTATGCAGCAGCAGGTGTTGATATTACTGCGGGCTACAAAGCAGTTGAACTTATGAAAAAGCACGTTGCAAGAACACGTAACGAAGGCTCATTGGATGATGTTGGCGGCTTTGGCGGATGCTATGACCTTGGTTGTGTTGCAGGTATGGAGCATCCCATCCTTGTTTCAGGTACTGACGGTTGCGGTACTAAGGTTAAATTGGCTATCCTTATGGACAAGCACGATACAATCGGCATTGATGCGGTTGCTATGTGCGTAAACGACATTATCTGTGTGGGTGCAAAGCCTCTTTATTTCCTTGACTATATTGCTTGCGGTAAAAACGTTCCTGAAAAGATTGCAGAAATAGTAAGCGGTGTTGCAGAGGGCTGTGTTCAATCAGGCTGTGCACTTACAGGCGGTGAAACTGCTGAGCATCCTGGTCTTATGCCAGAGGAGGATTACGACCTTGCAGGTTTTGCAGTTGGTGTTGTAGATAAACCTAAGATGATTGATAACAGCAAAATGGCTGTTGGTGACGTTGTTATTGCTCTTCCTTCAACAGGTATTCATTCAAACGGCTTCAGTCTTTGCCGCAAGGTTTTTGATATTGATAACAACAATCCCGAGCTTTACGTCAAGCGTGATGAGTTAGGCGGTAAGAGTATTGCTGAGGCATTACTTGTTCCCACAAAGATTTACGTTAAGCCTGTTCTTGCTCTTATCGAAAAGGTTAACGTTAAGGGTATTTCTCACATCACAGGTGGTGGCTTCTACGAGAATATACCCCGTTCAATTCCTGACGGCTTGTGTGCAAAGATTGATAAATCAGCTGTTAAGGTGCTTCCTATCTTCGATACAATTGCTCAGTGGGGCAACATTCCGGAGCGTGATATGTTCAACACATACAATATGGGTGTTGGTATGAGCATCGTAGTTCCTGCAGACGAAGTTGAAACATCACTTGCAGTTCTTAAGGATAACGGCATTGACGCTTACGTTATTGGTGAAATTATTGAAAATCAGGATAAAATTATCCTTGAATAATTAAAAAGAAAGAGGGTTTCAGAATGCCTACTAAGAATATTGTGGTCCTGGTTTCAGGCGGCGGCACAAATTTACAGGCGCGTATAGATGCACAGGGCAGGGGAGAGCTTGGTAACGGCAAAATTACCTGTGTTATTGCATCAAAGGCAGACGCTTACGCTCTTACAAGAGCAGCAAGCAACGGCATCAGAACCCGTACACTTATAAGAAAAGACTATGGGGATATTGCTTCATACAGCAAGGCAATGCGCGACGTACTCCTTGAAGAAAAGGCTGACCTGATTGTTTATGCAGGGTTTATGACAATTCTTGATGAAAACGTGTGTGATGCTTTTCCCAATAAGATGATAAATGTTCACCCTGCACTTATTCCTTCGTTCTGTGGAAAAGGCTTCTACGGTCTTCATGTTCACGAGAGTGCTCTCGAAAAGGGCGTTAAGGTGTCGGGTGCAACAGTGCACTTCGTAACTGCAGAGTGTGATGCAGGCCCGATAATCCTTCAGAAGGCAGTTGAGGTTTGCGAGGGTGACACACCCGAAACACTTCAGAAAAGGATTATGGAACAAGCCGAATGGAAGATCCTTCCCAAGGCTGTTCAGCTTTTCTGTGACGGCAAAATCGAAGTAAAAGACGGCAAAACAATTATTAGTAACTGAAAGGAATAGATAATATGGAAATCAGAAATCTTCGCGATGAACTCAATTCTCTCCCTTATCACGGTAGAGGTATTGTTATCGGTAAAAGTGCAGACGGCAAAAAGGCGGTAACTGCATATTTCATTATGGGCAGAAGTGAGAACAGCCGTAACCGTGTGTTTGTTGAAGACGGTCAGGGTATCAGAACTCAGGCCTTTGACGAGTCAAAGATGGTTGACCCTCACCTTATTATCTATGCTCCCGTAAGAGTGTTGGGCAACAAGACAATCGTTACAAACGGTGACCAGACAGACACAATCTACGAGCTTATGGACAAGCAGATGACCTTTGAACAGGCTCTACGTACACGTGAGTTTGAGGATGATGCACCCAACTACACTCCGAGAATTTCAGGTATTATCCGCCTTGAAAATGGTGATATGAACTACGCAATGTCTATTCTCAAGTCAGCAGACGGTGACGGCTCATCTTGTCAGAGATATACATTTGCTTATTCAAATCCTCTTCCCGGTAGGGCAAAATTTATTCATACATACAAGTGTGACGGTAATCCTCTCCCTAGCTTTGAGGGTGAGCCCAAAACACTGGAGCTTCCTGACGTAAGCATTGATGAGCTTACAGACCTTATCTGGACAAACCTTAATGAGGATAATAAGGTTTCGCTTTTTGTAAGATACATTGACCTTGAGACAGGCAAGTATGACTCAAGAATTGTTAATAAGAATAAGTAAGGAGTAATCACAATGAAAGAATTTGAATTGAAATATGGTTGTAACCCCAACCAGAAGCCTGCTAAGATTTTTATGGCTGATGGCAGTGAGCTCCCCATTGAGATTCTCTGCGGTCGCCCTGGTTTCATAAATTTCCTTGATGCTTTCAACAGTTGGCAGCTTGTTAAAGAGCTTAAAGAGGCTCTCGGACTTCCTGCTGTTACATCTTTCAAGCACGTAAGCCCCACTTCTGCAGCGGTTGGTATTCCGCTTTCGGATAAACTTAAAAAGGCTTGCTTTGTTGACGATATAGAAGGTCTTGATGAATCCCCACTTGCTTGCGCTTATGCTCGCGCAAGAGGTACTGACAGAATGTGCTCCTTCGGTGATTGGGTTGCTCTTTCAGACGTTTGTGACGTTACAACTGCAAAGCTCATTCAACGTGAGGTTTCCGATGGTATTATTGCTCCCGGCTACGAGCCCGAGGCACTTGGAATCCTTAAGTCAAAGCGTAAGGGTAACTACAATATCGTTAAGATTGACCCCAACTATGTTCCTGCTCCCATCGAACATAAGCAGGTTTACGGTATCACCTTCGAGCAGGGCAGAAACAATTTTGAAATCAACCGTGAACTCCTTACAAATATTGTAACAGAAAATAAGGATATGCCTGAAAGCGCTATCCGTGACCTTATAATCGCACTTATTACACTCAAATATACACAGTCTAACTCGGTATGCTATGCAGTTGACGGTCAGGCAATAGGTGTCGGTGCCGGTCAGCAGTCAAGAATCCATTGTACACGCCTTGCAGGTACAAAGGCAGACACATGGTTCCTTCGTCAGCACGAAAAGGTGCTTAACCTTCCTTTTAAGGATACTCTCGGCAGACCCGACCGTGACAACGTTATTGACGGCTATATCAATAAGAATGAAGAGGACGTTTGTGCTGATGGTAATTGGCAGAAATACTTCACAGAGCAGCCTGAACCTCTTACAGATGCGGATGTAAAGGCATATTTCGAGACAATCGACGGTGTAGCACTCGGCTCAGATGCTTTCTTCCCCTTCAGCGACAATATTGAGCGTGCAAAGCGCAGTGGTGTTAAGTACATTGCAGAGCCCGGCGGTTCAATCCGTGACGATGTTGTTATCGAGTGTGCAGATAAATACGGAATGACAATGGCGTTTACAGGGATGCGCTTATTCCACCACTAATATTTTGAATGAAATTGCCCATAATGCCACTTTAGCCTCGGGGTAGTATCTCATACAGCACCACTCGGATAAAGATGGTATTCTGAATAATTTCCTCTCAAAATATCTATTAGTCAAAAAATAGTTCTGATTACATTTATCTATAAATCTAATTTTGGTGATTAAATGAAAATAATGGTTGTAGGTGGCGGCGGTCGTGAGCACGCTATCATAAAGAAGATTAAAGAGAATAAAGACGTTACCGAGATTTTTGCACTTCCCGGTAACGGCGGTATGGCACAGGATGCAACTTGTGTTGATATCGGTGCAAAGGACATTGACAAAATTGTAGAGTTTGCAGTAGAAAATAAAATTGACTATGCAATTGTAGCACCCGATGACCCGTTGGTGCTGGGTTGTGTAGATGCACTTAACGAAAAGGGTATTCCTTGCTTCGGTCCCGAGGCTAAAGCTGCTATCATCGAGGGTAGCAAGGTTTTCTCAAAAAACCTTATGAAGAAATATGGTATTCCAACAGCGGCTTATGAAGTATTCAATGATATGGAAAAAGCCCTGGAGTATCTTGAAACTGCTCCCATTCCCACAGTTATCAAGGCAGATGGTCTTGCACTTGGTAAGGGTGTTATTATCGCAAACACACGTGATGAGGCAAAGTCAGCAGTTGTTTCGATGATGCAGGATAAAATGTTCGGCACAAGCGGTGACAATGTTGTTATCGAAGAATTCCTTACAGGTCCTGAGGTTTCCGTGCTTTCATTCACAGACGGTAAAACTGTTGTTCCTATGATTTCATCAATGGACCACAAAAGGGCAGGGGACAACGACACAGGTCTTAACACAGGTGGTATGGGTACTGTTGCTCCCAACCCCTATTACACCGCTGCAGTAGCAAAAGAGTGTATGGAAAAGATTTTTGTTCCCACTATTGACGCTATGAACAAAGAGGGCAGAACCTTTAAGGGTTGCCTTTACTTCGGTCTTATGATTACACCTGACGGACCCAAGGTGATTGAGTATAACTGCCGCTTCGGTGACCCTGAAACACAGGTTGTATTACCCTTGCTTGAAAGCGATCTGCTCACAATTATGCAGGCAACAACAAACGGTACGCTCAGCACAACTGAGGTCAAGTTCAGCAAAAAGAGTGCCTGCTGTGTTATTATGGCATCCGAGGGTTATCCTGTTGAGTATAAAAAAGGCTTTGAGATGACTATCCCTGCCGAGATTAACGACAACGTTTACGTGGCGGGTGCAGTTCTTAAGGACGGCAAGCTTCTCACAAACGGTGGTCGAGTACTTGGTGCAACCGCTGTTGAGGACGATTTGAAGTCTGCAATAGATTCTGCATATGCCCTTGTTGATAAAATCAACTTCGGTAATGCTTTTTACCGTCATGATATAGGTGCAAAAGCACTTGCGGCTATAGGGTGAAAGGAGTAAATGAAAATGGTATATAGAGTTTTTGTTGAAAAGAAAAAAGAGCTTGCCAACGAGGCAAAGTCACTTTTAGGTGATGTTCGTACACTTCTCGGCATTGAAAGCCTTGAGGATGTGCGCGTGTTCAACCGCTACGATGCGGAAAATATTACAGAAGAGCTTTTTGATTATGCTATCAAAACTGTTTTCTCAGAGCCTCAGCTTGATATTGCAACTGCAGATATCGACGTTGACGGTGCAACAGTTTTTGCAGTTGAGTTCTTGCCCGGTCAGTTTGACCAGCGTGCAGACTCAGCCGCACAGTGTATTCAGATTATTTCACAGGGTGAGCGTCCCACAGTAAAGAGTGCAAAGGTTTATGCACTTTACGGTAACCTTACAGAGTCAGAGCTTGCTGAAATTAAGAAATACGTTATCAACCCTGTTGAAGCACGTGAGGCTGTTCTTGAAAAGCCCGAAACACTTGCAATGCAGTATGAAATTCCCACAGAGGTTAAAACTCTCGATGGTTTCATTAACCTTGACAGAGCAGGTCTCGAAAACTTCGTTAAAGAATATGGTCTTGCTATGGATGCTGACGATATCGCTTTCTGTCAGCAGTATTTCAAGTCTGAAGACCGTGACCCCACAATAACAGAAATCCGTATGATTGATACATATTGGTCTGACCATTGCCGTCATACAACCTTCCTTACTGTTATTGATAACGTTGAATTTGAGGATGCACTTCTTCAGAAAACTTATGACGAATATATCGCGACACGTGAGGAATTGGGCAGAACAAAGCCTATCTGCCTTATGGACCTTGCAACAGTTGCAGTTAAATATTTAAGAGTAAACGGCAAGCTTGATAAGCTTGATGAATCAGAGGAAATCAACGCTTGTACAGTTAAAATCAATGTGGATGTTGACGGTGTTACAGAGCCCTGGCTCCTTCTTTTCAAGAACGAAACACACAACCATCCCACAGAGATTGAGCCCTTCGGTGGTGCGGCTACTTGTATTGGTGGCGCAATCCGTGACCCCCTTTCAGGCCGTGCATACGTTTACGGTGCTATGCGTGTTACAGGTGCGGCAGACCCCTTGAAGCCCGTTAGCGAAACAATCAAGGGTAAGCTTCCTCAGAGAACAATTGTTACTACTGCTGCTGCAGGATATTCTTCTTACGGTAATCAGATTGGTCTTGCAACAGGTATTGTTGATGAAATTTATCATCCCGGTTACGCTGCAAAGCGTATGGAAATCGGTGCGGTTGTAGCGGCTGCTCCCCAGGAGAATGTTCGTCGTGAATGTCCTGATCCCGGTGATATTGTCATTCTTCTTGGCGGCTCAACAGGTCGTGATGGTTGCGGCGGTGCAACAGGATCATCAAAGTCACACACGGCAACATCACTCGAAACCTGCGGTGCAGAGGTACAGAAGGGTAATGCCCCCGAAGAAAGAAAGCTTCAGCGCTTATTCAGAAACAAGGAAGCAACACTTATGATTAAGCGTTGTAACGACTTTGGTGCAGGCGGTGTATCAGTTGCTATCGGTGAGCTTGCAGACGGTCTTAAGATTGACCTTAACGCAGTTCCCAAGAAATATGAAGGTCTTGATGGCACAGAGCTTGCAATCTCTGAGTCACAGGAAAGAATGGCAGTTGTTGTTGAAAAAGAAAACGTTGAGCGTTTCCTTGAACTTGCTGCTACTGAAAACCTTCAGGCTTGCCCTGTTGCAGAAGTTACTGCTGACCCCAGACTTGTTATGACATGGAATGACAAGGTTATCTGTAATATCAGCAGAGAATTCCTTAACTCAAACGGTGCGGACAAGCACGTTAACGTTTCTGCCGCAAAGCCCGAAAGCTATGACAAGGAAGTTGACGGAACATTCACAGATAATATGAAGGCTATGGCAGACGACCTTAACATCTGCTCAAAGCGTGGCCTTTCAGAACGTTTCGACTCAACAATCGGTGCAGGTACAGTTCTTATGCCCTTTGGCGGTAAGTATCAGCTTACCCCCATTCAGGCAATGGTTCAGAAGATTTCTGTTGAGAAGAAGCACACAGACGATTGCTCACTTATGTCCTGGGGTTACAATCCCTTCATTACAGAAAAAAGCCCCTACCATGGTGCATATCTTGCAGTGGTGGAGTCAATCTGTAAGCTTATTGCAACAGGTGCAAAGTTCGAGGATGTTTACCTTACATTCCAGGAATACTTTGAGCGTGTAAACAAAGAGCCCAAGCGTTGGGGCAAGCCTCTCGCAGCACTCCTTGGTGCATTCAAGGCACAGAAGGAATTGGGTGTCGGCTCAATCGGTGGTAAGGACTCAATGAGCGGTACCTTCGAGGATATCGACGTACCTCCCACACTTGTTTCATTTGCGGTTACAACCGAAAAGGTTAAGGATATTGTTTCTCCTGAATTCAAGAGTGCAGGCAACAAGGTTTATATCATTAAGCCTGAACTTGATGAAAACGGACTTCCCGTTACCGCATCACTCCTTAGCGTGTTTGATAAGGTTTGCACACTTCTTCGTGAAGGTAAGGCAGTTTCCTGCTACACACCCGGTATGGGCGGTATTGCCGAGGCTGTTATGAAGATGGCTTTCGGTAACGGACTTGGTTTTGATTTCAATGAAGATATTACAATGGCAGAACTTTTCGGCTATAACTACGCTTCATTTATCCTTGAAGCAACTGAGGACATTGATGCTGAATTTATCGGTACTGTTACCGATAAGTCAGTATTCACACTTGGTAACGAGAGTCTTGATTTAACAGACGTTCTCGGTATCTACGAGGATAAGCTTGAATGCGTTTACAGCTGTAACATTGCAGATACAGGCACAAAGGTTGAGAATTTCTCATTCTCAGCAACTGAGCGTAGGGCTCCCGCAATCAAGGTTGCAAAGCCGAAGATTCTTATCCCCGCGTTCCCCGGCACAAACTGTGAATTTGACAGCGCAAAGGCTGTACGTGATGCAGGTGCAGAGCCCGAAATCATTGTTATAAAGAACCGCACTTCTGCAGGTATTACTGCAAGTGTTGAGGAATTCTCACAGAAGCTTAAAAATGCACAGATGATTTTCATCCCCGGTGGCTTCTCAGGCGGTGACGAGCCCGACGGCTCAGGTAAGTTCATTACTGCATTTTTCCGTAATGCGGCTGTTAAAGAGGGCGTAACAGACCTTCTTGAAAACCGTGACGGTCTTATGTGCGGTATTTGTAACGGCTTCCAGGCACTTATAAAGCTTGGTCTTGTTCCCTACGGCAAGATTATTGACACAGATGAAAACTGTCCCACACTTACTTACAACACAATCGCACGCCACCAGTCAAGAATTGTAAGAACACGTGTTGCTTCTAACAAATCTCCCTGGCTTGCACTTACAGAGGTTGGTGACGTTTACAACGTGCCGATTTCACACGGTGAGGGTCGATTCCTTGCAAGTGAGGAGCTTATCAGAGAGCTTGCAGAAAACGGACAGATTGCTACTCAGTACGTTGACCTTGACGGCAACGCAACAAGCGACGTTCACTTCAACCCCAACGATTCAATGTTTGCTATCGAGGGTATCACATCACCCGACGGCAGAGTATTCGGTAAAATGGGTCACAGCGAGCGTATTGGTGACGGTCTTTATAAGAACGTTCCCGGTAACTACGATATCCGTATGTTTGAGGCTGCTGTTAAGTATTTTAAATAAAAAATAAAAAGGGGCGTGTTCGTTTTTTACGAACACACCCCTTTGAACTGCATTATTCAATAAGTCCTTCTATCAAAATCTTAAGCCCTAATACAATAAGCACCGCACCGCCTGCAAATTCGGCTTTGGATTTGTATTTTGTTCCGAAGATGTTACCGACTTTAACACCGATTGCTGAAAGGGTGCAGGTGATAACACCGATAAGTACAAAGGCAACATATACAAACCAGTCGGGATTAAATGATGTAAATGCAAAGCTGACACCAACTGCGAGGGCATCTATACTTGTGGCAATAGCCATAGGAAGCATAGCCTTGAAGCCGAGAGAACAATCAACACATTCTTCATCCCTTTCAAAGGACTCTTTTATCATATTTGCACCGATGATTGCCAACAGCACGAAGGCAACCCAATGGTCGATTGACTGTATTTTTTCTGCAAATGTACTGCCCAGAAGGTAGCCCAGGAGTGGCATAAGACCCTGGAATGCACCAAACCATAAGCCTACGGTAATGCAGTTTTTGAGGTTTATTTTTTGAAGTGACAAGCCCTTGCACAAAGCAACTGCAAAAGCATCCATCGAAAGACTTACCGCAAGGATAATTGTTTCAATAATTCCCAAAAAGGACACCTCCGATTAACTTAATACAGGAATTAAAATTATAATATAATGATATCTGTGTGTCAACTAATAATTGATTTACTCTGACAGATATGGTATTATACCATTAATAATGTATAAATAGGTGAAAGTTGATGGACAAAGTGAAAAAAATATTAAATCTCGTGTGGGGTTTTATTAAGAAAATAAAAATATGGCGCATTGTTGCACTTGTGGTTGTTGTTTCAATACTGTACCAGATTCTGACAACTATTATGATGTGCTCTGTGGTGCTCGACTGGGATAAATTTTCAGAATCACCTCAGGCAAAGCAGATTATTATAAGCGACCTTTCTTCAAAGGAATACAAGGATTGGCTTCAGGATAAGGCAGCGGATGATTATATTGAAAATGACGGACTTAAGCTCCATGCTCTGAGTATTGTGGATAAGGGGATGTCCCATAGTTACGTTATAATGCTTCACCCTGCAACATGTAGCGCGGTTGATATGGCTCAGTTTGCTTATCATTTTTATGATTTGGGCTTTAATATCTTGTTGCCTGATGCCCGCGGTTGTGGTGAAAGTGAAGGAAACAGTCTTACATTCGGAACGGACGATGCACGTGATGTGCCCTTGTGGATTGACAAAATAATTGACCTTGACCCTGATGCGGTGATATTTCTTTACGGCTTGGGTATGGGTGGTTCTGCGGTTACTGTTGCTGCAGGTGAGCAGTTGCCGTCTAACGTTAAAGGTGTTATTGAGGACAGCGGCTACAATGACCTTGAAGCGGTGTTTAAGCACAACGTTAAAAATCTTTATAATAAAAGTAGCTTCCCCGCCCTTGCAATCGCAAAAATATACACAGAATCAGCCAAGGGTTGGAGCTATGACGTGCCCCTTATAGAGGAAAGTGTAAAGAAAATTGAGATTCCTATTCTCTTTATACACGGTGGTGACGATAAGATTGTTCCTGTTGACCAGAGTAATGATATGTTTGAAGCCTGTCAGGGTAAGGACTCTGATCACGTGTATATGACAGGAGCGGCACATTGCCGTGGAATGCACACGGATTCCGTTAAGTATTGGCGGTATGTGGATGAGTTTATTTTAAGTAACATGGAATGATAGTAGGTTGAATTTATGGCAGTTTTTAAGTGTAAGATGTGTGGTGGTAATCTTCAGGTAACAGATAATCAGTCTGTTGCTATGTGTGAGTATTGCTCCACTTGGCAGACACTTCCCCGCCTTGATAATGAGAAAAAAATAGCACTTTTTACACGTGCTAACAATCTTCGCGTAAAAAGTGAATTTGACAAGGCGGCGGGCATTTATGAGGGTATTATTGCGGAATTCCGTGATGAGTCCGAGGCTTATTGGGGTCTTGTGCTCTGTAAGTACGGTATAGAGTATGTCGATGACGGCAGGGGTAAGAAAATACCTACGTGTCATAGAACCTTGCCTGTTTCCATTATGGATGATGACGATTTTCAGCAGGCTTGTGAATATGCGGATGCAAATGCTAAAAACATATATCGAGCCGAAGCAAAGGTGATTGATGGTATACAGAGGAAAATTCTAAACATAGCCCTTAATGAGGAGCCCTATGATATTTTTATCTGTTACAAGGAAACCGATGATATTACAGGTGCACGTACAGAGGACAGCCTTATTGCACAGGATATTTATACTCAGCTTATAAAAGACGGATATAAGGTGTTTTTCTCAAGAGTGACTCTCCGCGAGGTTGCGGGTACTGAGTACGAGCCTTACATATATGCGGCCATTTCAAGTGCTAAACTTATGCTTGCCGTTGGCACAAAGCACGAATACTATGATGCTGTATGGGTTAAGAACGAGTGGTATCGCTTTATTGCAATGATGGGTGATGATTGCACTAAGGTACTTATTCCTTGTTACAGGAATATGGATGCCTATGATATGCCCAAGGAATTCAGAAATATGCAGGCTCTTGATATGGGTGACGTAACCTTCTTCGGCAGTCTTATGGAGAACGTTGAGCGTATTGTAGATAATTCGGGCAGAAAAGCAGCAAAGGAAACCGTGGTTATCAACGGTAATGACGATGTTGAGCCACTTCTTGAACGCGGTTTTATGTCCCTTGAGGATAAGGAGTGGGATAGAGCAGATCAGTTCTTTGAGGCTGTTCTTAACAAGGATCCCAAAAATGCAAAAGCATACCTCGGCAAGCTTATGGTTGCCTTCGGTGTAAAACAATTTGAAGAGCTTGATGACGTGCAGAGCCCCCTGAACGGTAATAATAACTATGAGAAAATTATGCGCTTTGCCGACAAGGAAATGAAGGAGAGAGTGCAAAAATGCAACGATATTGTTGTGCGTCGTTGTGAAGAAATCCGCAAAAAGGATTTGTATGATAATGCGCTTGAAATAATGCAGAATTCCACTACTGAGGAAATGTATGAGAATGCAGGCTATATGTTCCTTGAGGTAAAGGAATACCGCGATGCAAAGGAGAAATCTGACGAGTGCTTTGAAAAGGCGGAGGTTGCACGTATCAGAGAGGTTGAATCCAAGCGAGAACAGTATTATAACTCTGCCTGTGCCATTCTCGGAAGCAAATCAACGGATATTTCGTCATTTGAATATGCGGTTCAGATATTTGAAAGCCTTGACGGTTGGCGTGATTCAAGGGAAAAGGTGTATATCGGCAGACAGCGTATTGCTGATATAAAGAAGATGGAGGAAGCACAGCGACAGGCGGCAGAGCGCAACGCGGAGGAAGCGCGCTTCCTGGCTGCAAAGCGTGCAAAGAGGAATAAAAAGATTGCCGTTATTGTCGCAACCTGCGTTGCTGTGCTTGTGTGTTTTGCGATTTTGTTTGCAACTCTTATTAAGCCTATGATGATTTATAATGATGCGGTTGAGCTGCAGAACAATGGCGAGTATGCGGATGCTTATGAGAAGTTTTCTTCAATAAAATATAAGGACAGCAAGGAGAAAGCAGCAGAAATTTTCACCCTTGCACAAAGGCAGAAATTATCATCTGTTCAGGTTGGTGATTATGTGACTTTCGGCTCCTACGAGCAGGATAATAATACCGAAAACGGAAAAGAAGTTATTGAATGGTACATTCTTGCGAAGGAGAGTAACAGAATATTTGTTGTAAGTAAGTCAGCACTTGATTGTCAACCTTACAATACGGAATATATGAACGTTACCTGGGAAACCTGTTCTCTTCGTCAATGGCTTAATAATGATTTTCTCAGTGCAGCTTTTACAGAGGAAGAAAGTGCTATGATACCCGTTGCAACGGTTTCAAAAGCTGTTAATTTCGGCTATGGAACAGAGGCGGGCAGAGAAACACAGGATAAAATTTGCCTCTTGAGTATGGAAGATGCTTACTGCTATTATCAAGAGGAATTTCCGGTGTGTCAGGCAACACCTTACGCGGTGGCAAAAGGTGCCTATCAAGACGAAAATAGTACGAACTGTTGGTGGTGGCTGAGAGGTGCCGGTATGAGCGAGGTTCATGCTTCTCTGGTTGACGGCAAAGGCGAAGTCAATGAAAAGGGTAATTTTGTCAATTACGATAATATTGCAGTCCGCCCCGCAATGTGGATTGAGGTGGAATAATTATTCATCAGCAAATAGCTGATTATTACAATGGTATATAATTGATTGCTTTTTGCTGATTGCTGACCACTTTTAATTAAAATAAATACGCAAAACTATTGACAAACATCAAGGACTCTGCTATAATGCACTCCTGTAAAGTTAAAGTTCTTTACACCACTTGTGGAAGGAGGGTCATTATGGCAAAGAATCTTGATGTTGTTTTGCTTGCGGATTTTTATGG
>JAZNLJ010000059.1:0-14941 GCA_045579005.1 Acutalibacteraceae bacterium
TTGCCAGGATGCCACCGATAAGGTTTACTGCTGAGAATATTTTTACAATCTTTACTTTCTTCCATCCACACATCTCAAAGTGGTGATGAATGGGAGCCATTTTAAAAATACGCTTACCGTGGGTTAATTTGAAATAACCAATCTGGAGAACGTCTGAGCCGAACTCTGCAACATAGATAATACCTACGAGGAGAATAATGATGGGGCAATCAACCGCATAGGCAAATGCAACAACAAGACCGCCAAGAAACATTGAACCAAGGTCACCCATCATAACCTTTGCAGGATGCCAGTTCCAGATGAGGTAGCCTGCAAGACCACCGAGGAGAGCTGCCGCCATAAGGCTGATACCGAAACAATTGCGGAGCGCAGCAATAACAATAAAGCTGATTGCAGCAGTAAGTGTAACCGAACCGCAAAGACCGTCGATACCGTCTGTGAAGTTAACCGCATTGGTTGTGGCATAAATCACAATAAAACCGATAACCCAGAAGAAAAGCTTGGTTTCAACCATACCAACAAATGGTATAAATGTTGCACCTGTGGGATCGTTTATGTAAAGAGTGAGGATATAGCCCACCATAAGGACAATCTGAAGAACACTCTTCTGAACGATTGTGAGGCCCATATTACGTTTCTTAACAACCTTAATATAGTCGTCAAGGAATCCAATAAATGCAAAACCGAGAGCCATTATTAGACCCGCCCAAACCTTCACCTTATTGGAATTGGCTGTAACGCTTGCTACCTGAGGAAGAACATCTGATGCACCCTTTGTTACAGAAGCAATAATATCGCCACCCATAAGTCTGTCGATAACTACAACTATCGCAAAGGCAATTACTGTGCCGAGAATAAACAATATACCACCCATTGTAGGGGTACCCTGTTTATTTTTGTGCCACTTAGGTCCGATATCAAGTATTGTCTGACCGAACTTCAGTTTGTGCAAAAAAGGAATTACAACGTAACCGAGACCGAAGGATACACCAAAGGAAATTGCCGCTGCAAGAACACAGGCTAAAATAATATTCATCTTCCATACTCCTTAATAATATACTAGACACTTATTAAATATCTCTATTTGTATAATACCTTGAATTCGAGAAAAAAACAAGTCAGTCCGCATTAAATCCTAACTTTTTATACAAAGAAATAAAGATTTCCTCCATCTTCATACCGCGACTACCCTTGAAGAGAACTGCATCGCCCTCTCTTATATTTTTGAAGAGGAATTCCGCAATTTTTTCTTTATCATTGAAAGCAATTGCCTTACAACCGTTTTTTTCTGCTTCATCAGCAATATATTTTGACAAAGCACCGAAGGTAAGCACGTATTCACAACCTATGTAAGCTGCCTTCTCGCCAACCTGACGGTGTGCCTGCTCAGCAAAGTCACCAAGCTCAAGCATATCACCGAGAACCGCATACGACTTACCCTTACAGATAGTTTTAAGTGCATCAAGTGACGCCTTCATACTGTCAAGATTTGCATTGTAGCAATCCTCGATAAAAGTAATATCATTAATCTCTGTAATCTTCTGTCTCATTCCTTCGGGTTCAAAATCCTTGATACCCGATGCAGCCTCCGCAAGAGTATAGCCAAGTTCCATACCAACACACATAGCGCACATAGCGTTATAAACATTATGAATACCTACACTTGGAACAAAGACCTCTGCTCTTTCGCCTTTGTATACTGCGGTAAAGGCACTACCGAAGGCTTCGGATGATATATCTTCTGCCCGCATATCGAGTTTTTCACCATCAATACCGAAACGTATGATTTTATAATCATCACGTTCAATAGTGGCAAGCATATCGTTATCTCCGTTTATTATGAGTGTTGAGCCCTTTGCCATACCGTCAAGTATTTCGCATTTTGCCTTTAATATACCCTCACGTGAGCCAAGATTTTCAATGTGCGCTGTACCTACGTTTGTGATACAGGCAATTGTGGGTTCGACCGCCTTTGAAATACGTGATATCTCCTCAAAATGGTTCATACCCATTTCAATAACAGCCGCCTCGTGGTGTTCTTCAAGGCAGAAAAGTGTTTTGGGTACGCCGATTTCATTATTAAGATTACCCGCTGTTCTCAGAGTGTCAAACTTCTTTTTGACAACTGCATAAATCATACCCTTACTTGTGGTTTTACCCACACTACCGGTAAGACCAACAAAGGGAATATCAAACAATCTCCTGTAGCCATGAGCGATATCAAGCAAAGCCTTTCCCGTGTCCTCAACATAGAGAATACGAGGATCATCACCTACATTTTTACTGCAGACAACCGCCTTTGCACCTTTAGAAAGCACGTCATCCACAAAATCGTGTGCATCAAAGCGTTCACCTACAAGAGCAACAAACAAGGTGTTTTCATCAATATCACGGCTGTCGGTGGAAATCTTAAGAATTTCACCGTCAATATCTGTTTCAGCACCACAAAACAGTGCTGCCTGCTTAATTGTAATAGTTTTCATACCACATCATCCTCAGATTCACTACGGATTATTTGCCGAGCTTTTCAAGGGCTTCTGCCACAACCTCACGCTCATCGTAATGAACACGCTCTTTTCCGATCACCTGATAGGTTTCGTGACCCTTACCTGCAAGCAGAACCGTGTCACCTGCCTTCGCAATGCTAAGGGCATACTCAATAGCCTCACTTCTGTCGGTTACGGAAATAACCTCAGCCTTTGAGCCGACTGTACCTATAAGAATTTCCTTGATTATAACCTCGGGATCCTCTGTACGAGGATTATCGGTTGTAACGACAACAATATCAGATAAATCCGTTGCCATACGTCCCATTTTGGGGCGTTTTGTTTTGTCACGGTCACCACCGCAACCAAAAAGTGTGATTACTCTACCCTTTGTAAATCCCCGAACCGCATTGAGCGCCTTTTCAAGTCCATCAGGAGTATGAGCATAGTCTATAATAACACCAAAATCCGTATTTGTTTTAAGAAGTTCAAGTCTGCCTTTAACCGTAGCGGCACTACTTGCAGCCTTCACAACCTCTTTGAAATCGAAACCAAGCGAACATACGCTTGCCATAGCGCAAAGCGAGTTATAAACAGAGAAACCACCGGGAATGTGAAACACAACGTGTTCACCGTTGAGATCGTATTCAACTCTGTCTGCAAAAAGTTTCGTATTTTCTGCTTTGTAATCAGACTCCGTATCTATGGAATATGTTTTTACAGGTGCCTCAATTCCGTCACTCATATATACACCTGCTTCATCATCGCTGTTAATAATTGCATTATCACAATTATAAAACAATGTTTTTTTGCAAGCCTTGTATTCTTCTATTGTACCGTGGTAATCAAGGTGATCCTGTGTAAGGTTTGTGAACACACCTGTCTTGAAATGAATACCTGCAAGGCGCATCTGATGGAAAGCCTGTGATGAGGTTTCCATTACACAGTATTCAATGCCGTCTTCAACCATCATTTTAAAGAGGTTGTGCATATCGTAGGGGTCGGGTGTTGTGAGCTCTGTGTGAAACTCCTTGTCACCCACCATATTTTTAACAGTACCTATAAGACCGCTTTTCACACCTAATTCGCGGAGAATATCCTTGACAACGAATGCTGTTGTTGTTTTACCGTTTGTACCTGTGATACCGATAAGTGTAAGCTTATCTGCCGCACAATCACAAAGATTTTTACACATAACAGCGTAAGCCTCGCGGGTGTTTTCAACAACGACCTGCTCCTTGAGACCCAAATCTCTTGAAACAATAACTGCAGAAGCCCCCTGACTGATGGCATTCTCCGCAAATGAATGCCCGTCAAAGCGTGCACCTACAACGCAGACAAATGCACACCCCTGTGAAATTTTCAAAGTTTTATCGGTTACATCAGCAATCTCTCTGTCGCAATAATCGTTAAGTACGTTAATACCCTTCAAAAGCTGTGATAAAAGCATTATTTTACTCCCCTTTGTAATTATTCAATCCTTAATCTTCTACACCCGTATTTGTTTTAAAATAAACTGTAATTGTTGAACCTAATTCCGCCTTTGTGCCCTCATCCACACTCTGTTTATATGAAACAACATCGCTATCGAGAGATGCACCGGAAATCTTGATATTATAGCCTGAATTTACCGCTTTTTCATTTGCCTGACTTATACTCAAACCAATAAGATTCGGCACAATAGACGTTGTATTATCATTATCCGTCTCGGTATAAAGAATCACAACACCGTTGAGAGGTATGCTCTGACCCTTGATAGGATACTGAGAAATAACATTATCGCCCTTACCCACAACACGTGCGGTGAAGCCTTGATTACCGAGAGCGCTCTTAGCGGCACTTACGGACATATCCACCACGTTGGGGGCAGATGCATTGATTTTCGACAACTCATCGTCAGTATAAACAGGCTCAACATTCATATATTTAAGAGTCTGTTCGATAATTGAGCCTGCTACAGGCGCGGCAATTGCACCACCACCGTGGCTTGCTCCCTGAGGCTCATCGATAACGATAAGAACCGCAATTCGCGGGTCATCTGCAGGAGCACAACCTACGAATGATGCGATATATTCACCATCAACGGTAAGCTTTTCGGATGTACCTGTTTTACCAGCAACGCGATAACCCGGAATGTATGCATTCTTACCTGTACCCTCGGCAACAACCTTTTCCATCATAGAAACTACCGTTTTACTTGTACTCTCTGAAACAACCTGACGCTTTACCGTGGGAGTTGTTTCAAAAACAGTATTACCGTCCTGATCAAGTTTTTTGGCAACGACGTAGGGTTGCATAAGTTTGCCGCCATTTGCAACAGCAGAAACAGCTGTAATCATCTGAATTGCGCTTACCTGGAAGGTCTGACCAAATGCACTTGAAGAAACCTGTGCAATGCCCATTTTCTCCTTGGAGTGATACGTAATATCTGCTGCCGGCTCTGCTTCAGCAGGCAGATCAATACCTGTTTCCTCTGTGAAGCCAAAAGCCTCAAAATACTTATAGAAGCGCTCTGTATCAAGCTTCTGACCTATTGTTATAAAGAATGGGTTACAGGAGTTTGTAAGACCCTCCGGCAAATCCTGCATACCGTGTCCCGATGTATCGTGACAATGAATTATATTATCGGCAACCTTAATTGAGCCTGTGCAGTTATAGGTACTCTGCGGTGTTACAACACCCTCTTCAAGACCTGCAGCCGCAGTAAAAATTTTGAAAACAGAACCAGGCTCATAGGTATCACTTATGGCTTTATTTCGCCACATAAGAAAAACCTCGTTGTTGTACGCAACATCATATTCATCCGGGTCCTTGATTTTTGCAAGCTCCGCAACAGTCTTTTTATCCGTAATAACAGAGGGAACGGTAAGGTCATAGTCAGGCATTGTAGCCATTGCAAGGATTGCGCCTGTATCAACCTCCATAACGATACCGTAAGCCGATTCGGCTTTATTATCCACAACTGCCTGCGAAAGCCCCTTTTCAAGAGCATACTGTATGGTTTTGTCGATTGTCAGCACAAGGCTTGTGCCCTGCTCTGCATCAAACTTTGTTTCGTAATTACTTGACATAAGACCGCTCTGTGCGTCCTTAGCGGTAATAATTCGACCGGGAGTACCTGTGAGCGTGTCGTTATACATAAGCTCAAGACCCGCCCTGCCGTTATTCTCACTGTTAGTCATACCGATTATGGTAGATGCGAAGTTATTGAATGGATAGTATCGCTTTGTATCCGGGTCAATACCAATTATTTCGCCAAGCTCATTTTCACTTCTGAATTCCGCAACAGCGGTTTTGGAACCATACTCAACACCGCCCTTGATTTTTACATAACTGTATTTACGATTACTGATTTTCTTGGCTATACTTTCAACGGTCATATCAGTGAAAATCTCAGACAGACCATTGGCAACGAGAGCTGCCTGAGCATCGTCCTTGATTTTTGAAGGATTCACATACACAAGCCAAGCAGACGCACTCTCCGCCAGAACATTCATATTGGCATCATAGATAACACCACGGTCCGCAGAAATAACTGTATCACTGAGTTGCTGAGCCTCCGCAGCAGTTCTGTACTCATCCGCTTTTATTACCTGAAAATAGAAAAGCCTGACAATATCGAGACCGAAGCCAAGAACAAGAATAAACGCTATTCCACTCAAGCATCGTTTTTTTAAGTTAGTGTTTACTCGTGACATAACCCACCTCACACAGGTATAATTTTCCCATTCTATGCAAAAAAGAGAGTCGAGCATTTCTCAACTCTCATATAATTTATTACTTACTTAATCGAGATATGCAAATAACGACTTCAGTTTTGATGTTAAATCCGACGTTTCCTCGGCTGTTTTATCACCGGAAACAACTATTTCGTCACCCTCTGAAAGGTCGATATAGCTTATCTGATAGCTTTCCGCTTTAACCATACCCAGTACATTCTCGGCATAGTTTTCAATCTTATCCGATGAAATCATACTGCTGAGCTCGGCATTAAGGCGAACATTTTCACCCTCTGCAATTTCAATATCGCGCTGAACACCGGCAATATCCGTCATAAGCATATCGCACTTGGTCTGCATAACAAGAAGAACAGTGAGCATTGCAAAACAGAAGCAAGCAAAGCACATTGCCTTTTTTACAGGTGCAGGAATAACAGCGCTACTAGTTTTACGTTCAACGGTCTGCTGATAATTATCAACTAAGTGGCTTACGTTTGATTTTCTCTGCACAGGCTTACGCCGGGGATCGGGCTTGCGCTGTGGCGCACTTCTGCGCTGAGGAGCGACATTTCCTGAGGCGCGCTTGATCTGAGCACCCTTGCCCGCACTTTTCGCAGACTTGGATACTCTTGCGGGCTGTTCAATTACCTGTGGTTCAAAAAGCGAAAAATCGTACGCTTCACTACCCCTGTACGCCATACTTCCTCCATTTTTTACGTCTTACTGACCTATCTTCATCGCAGTCCGCAACTTTGCGCTTCTGCTTCTGTTATTATCATCCAACTCTTTATCCGATGCCTTGATGCCCGCAGATTTCACAATCGCCTTCGGCTTCTTGCCGCATACACAAACAGGGAAATCTTTAGGACAGGTACACCCTTCCTTAAGAGTTCTGAAAAAGTCTTTTACTATCTTATCCTCCAGACTGTGGAATGTAATTATTGACATAACACCCTCGTGATTGAGTCTGTCGAACATAACGGGTAAGGTTTCTTTAAGAACATCAAGTTCACCGTTGACCTCGATTCGTATCGCCTGAAAAGTCTTACGCGCAGGATGGGCGTTTCTGCGAAACTTAGCGGGAATTGCATTTGAAACAATATCAGAAAGTTCAATGGTTGTTTCTATTGGTTTTTCCTGTCGTGCCTTCACAATGGCTCTCGCTACTCTGTCTGCAAATTTCTCCTCACCGTATGCTTTTATAATTGTATACAACTGTTTTTCAGTATATGTATTAACAATATCCTTTGCACTTTTGCCCTGCTGACTCATCCTCATATCAAGAGGAGCATCTTTATGGAACGAAAAGCCACGCTCGGCCGTATCAAGTTGATGACTGCTGACACCCAAATCAGCAACAATACCATCCACACAATCAACGTCCAAGCCGTCAAGTATCTGTGCAAAATCCGAAAAATTACTATGAACAACGGTTACTCTGCTGTCGCTCTTGAATCGTTCGGTTACAACCCTGATTGCTGTAGGGTCCTGGTCAACGCAGATAAGTCTGCCACCTTCACCCAATCGCGAAAGAATAACCGCTGAGTGTCCACCGCCCCCTGCGGTACAATCGATGTACACACCGTCGGGCTTTATGTTAAGTGAATTAACCGACTCTTCAAGGAGAACGGATATATGTTTAAATTCCATAGAACCCACCTATCAGAAATTGATATTGAGTTCATCTGTGGACTGTTCATCAAGAAGCGCAAGCTCCTTGGCCCACTCTACAGGTGACCAAAGCTCAATGTGGTTGTTGTTACCAACAATGTGAACCTCACCATCAATACCCGCATACTCCTTGAGTGCGGCATTGAGAGTGAGTCTGCCACCCTTATCAACCTCACCGCTTACAACACCTGACAAAATCTTACGTGCCATACGGCGCATTGCCTGATTATGCTCACCGGTCTGATTGAATTCTTTATAAAGTTCGTTCCACCCTGCCTCGGAATAAAGGAAGATACACTTTGTTTCAGAGTCGGGTGATTTTATAAGATAGGTTTTAAGTCCCAATTCATCACGAAGGGCTGCCGGTATTTTGAAACGATTCTTTTCATCAAGCGCATGATCGAATTGACTACAAAACATACTGACAACTCCTTTCGTGGTTTTTGCGATACAAAAACGAGACACTTTGACCCATTTCGATACACTTTATGACACTATTATAGTTTTACAGTACTGTTTTGTCAATAGATTTCCACAAAAAAATAGGCAGTTCCAAAGGAAAAACCTTTAAAACTGCCTTGAATTTGTTATTAAATTATTTTACGTCATCCAAAATACTTTGCACCCTATTGATGAGTACCCTACTACGTGCTTCATCGAGCCTTGAGTTATTGAATTTTATAAATATTTCACAAGTACCCTCAACAATAAGAAGGCTTACATTTGCCGCAAATCTGTTTTTCAATGGTTCTGCAACATAAATATCATTGTACCGCTTTAAGCCTGACCAATAAACCTGTTCAAGATTGCAGGAGAAAAACTCGCAAAGCTGTTCATTCATACAACCGTAATTCTGAGCAAGTTTTTTTGAAGCCTTATCCTTTACTGTGCCTGCAAGATACATATATGCAGAGTCGCAGTACGATGGTGAAACCTTCATAAGAAGAACCTCATCATAGAAGGTCTTGAAGGGTGAAGTAACACCTTTATAAAAGGAAAGATGAAATGCTTTTATCTTCTCGGTTAAGGTAAGTTTTCGCTCTTTTTCGCTAAGCGATGATTCACAAAAACCGTTGAAGGGACCCACCTGAACATTATCGCAAGGAAGAAAAAGCCGCCTGTCAGCATGGATGCACACCTTTCCCTGTTTTTTTGAAGGCTTAATTTCATCATAAAGCGATTCATAAAAAGCAAAAGCAATCACCGATGACAGGTCCACGTTGTTTTCAATACAAAAAGACTTAAGCTCTGTAGTGCGTGCGGAATCAATACTGATTTTTACATCACGTGAATAGCGTCTGTTTTCTTCATATATTTTTTTTGCGCTATTGTAATCCTCTATCCCGAATACTTTGGACTTTTTCTGCCAACCGCTGTCAAGCTCCGCAGACAACTTATCCGTAAGGGGCGAATTAACCTCCATCGGCAATGTAGTTATATCAGCAAACATTTCTGTGGCTGATGGCGAAACCGACTTTGCTTCGTTTTCATAAAGTTCTGAAAGCTCCATTGCAAGTCGCAACAGAGATTTACAATCCGCAACAAGTGTATGTGCGGCAATAACCAGATAGCCGTCAGCACTAAGCACAAACTCAAAAAGTTTGTCACTGAAATCGACACCCTTTAAACCAATTTGGTGTTTTATATCCGCTACCGCAAGTTTCGACAAGATAACCTCTTGCGTAACGAAGTCTGTTTCAAGGTAACATTCGCTGTTTTCACACAGTGTGGCAACAGCAGTTATCACAGGCTCCTTAAGACACAGAAGTTTGATTGCTCTGTTGAGCTTTCCCTCATCACAATCCGTCAGCTTACCGCAAAAAACAACCGCATTATCGAACTCAAACAAGCGGTTACGACACAACCCGACTTTATACTTTTCAGACATTGGCGCCATCCTCTATTACCGTTTCTTTTCTCATGATTTTCTCAATCATAGATTGCTTCACACCCCATAGCTTACCTGAGAAATCCACATAATATCGGTGAGGATTTTCAAAACGGACAACCTCTTCCCAAAGAGAGGAAACCTGTTCATTACAATAGGCTCTGATTTCTTCAAGAGACGGGTTATTATATACTTTCTTACCATCCTTGAAAACAGTTACAAGCATTTCACGGGCAACGAAATTATCAACGGTTTTACGCTTCCAGGTGAAATCGGGGTCAAAAAGTGAATATACCTTCTCATCGCTGAGGTTTTCGTTATCAAGAGTCAGAACGTCGGCAATAGCCTTACCTGTTTCCATATCGAAAAGTCTCCACACCCTTTTTGAGCATGGTGTGGTAATTTTATTAACGTTATTACTAAGCATTATCGCAGGTGATTTCTCACCATTCCTCTCAGTTTCGCAGAGCTTATAAACGCCGTCAAGAACAGGTGACGTTGATGACGTAATCAGCTTTTCACCAACGATAAAGCCATCAATCTTAGCACCCTGATTGAGCATATCCTTGATAAGCACCTCATCAAGGGAGTTTGAAGCATAAATATCACAATCGGGGAACCCTGCTTCGTCAAGCATACGCCGTGCTCTTTTCGAGAGATAAGTCATATCACCGCTATCAATTATAACCCCCGCAGGACGAAGACCCTTGGGCACGAGCACCTCGTTGAATGCCTGAATAGCGTTTCTGATACCGCTGTCAAGAGTGTCATAGGTATCAACAAGCAAAGCTCCGTCCTCTCCGTGCTCCTCAAGATACGCCTTGAAGGCATCCAGTTCGGAATCAAACAACTGCACCCAGCCGTGCCCCATCATCGTAGCAACAGGTACGCCATACCTTGTGTATGCAGGGAACAATGAGGTAGCAGAAACACCACCGATGTAAGCTGCGCGTGCTCCATCAACAGCGGCATCAAAGCCGTGGGCACGACGTGCCCCCATCTCAATAACACGACGACCTGAAGCTGCACGTGATACCCTGTTACCCTTGGTAGCAATAAGCGTCTGATAATTAATCGTATTAAGCAATAATGTTTCAATAAACTGTGCCTGTAATGCAGGCCCCTTCACCTTCACGATAGGCTCGTTAGGGAAAACAGGTGTACCTTCAGGCATAGCATAGACATCGCACCTGAAATCAAAATTCCTAAGATAATCGACAAGTTTTTGTGAAAAACCTTGCTCAGCCAAAGACGCAAGAAAATCATCATTGAATGAGAGTGACTCCAATTTGTCACAAAGCTGTTCAAGACCCGCCATAACAGCGAAACCACCCTTATCAGGAATCTCACGAAAGAACATATCGAAGGTTACCGCAACATCCTCCATACCGGCAGAAAGCAAGCCTTCGGCAGTAGTGAGACAGTTGTAATCGGCAAAAACATCTGCACAGAAGTCCATAACACACCTCTAAAAACAAATTTACCATTTCATTGTAGCACATAACGTTTTTCATATCAAATGTTTTTCCAAAAAAGATCAATATTATTATTTTCCAGCAAAATACATTAAATGTGTTGCAAAAAAAACAAAAACACCACTTGAAAGTTAGATAACGATATGATATTATAGTCACAAGAGAATACATAGGCATATCAAATTTAACACAAGGAGGTTTCAGTATGAGGATACGCAAGCAGCCTATCGGCACAAAGAATATCTGCGGAACCAGAGTTGAAGAAAGAAGGAAAGCTATCGGTATGAAGCAGAAGGACCTTCTCACACAGCTCCAGATTCGTGGCGTGGACCTCAATGCATCGGGACTTTCAAAACTGGAAGGACAGATCCGTTCCGTATGCGACACAGAACTCATCGCTCTTTCGGAAGTATTGGGTGTTTCAATCAATTGGTTACTCAGCTTGGAGGATTAATCCTTTCAAAATCACATTTATGACCAACCACCTTGAATGTTAATTCAGGTGGTTGTTTTCATATCTATCCATATCCCGCTAACACTATAAGTATCATTTAATAAATTTGCAATTTGTCGTTTTTTGTGGTATTATGGTGAAAAGAGGGTGAAAATATGATTTGCAACAGAATAAAGCAATTCAGAGAATACAACGAGCTTGAGCCGTATTATCTTGCAGAAATTCTAGGTATAACCCTGGAAAAATATGAAAACTTTGAAAACGGGACAGAAACACCTACTATTGATATAATCCATGCACTTTCCCGATGCTATAAGGTTACAGTCGATGAATTTTACGGCTACTCTCCCAGACTGATGCTCCACAACAAAACCGAAGTCGCATACAACAAAGAAGACGACGAGGTTTCCCAAAACTTGTTAAAAATGTCAGACCTTTCCTGGGATGAAAAAAAGCTTATACTGTTCTATCGTATGAACGACAACAAAGAAGAGATTATAAAAAGCATTCTTCAACAAGAAAAAAATGATACCGAACGATAAAAAGGACTTTGACAAACGTCAAAGCCCTTCGTTTTTAATCAAATCAGAATTTAACAATTTCGCCCATCATACCGGGAGTAGCAAAAGCAGCGTTGCTTTCATCTGTGTCGATATGCATTGCGGGAGCAAACTTCTCACTTACGCGACAAACTACATCACCAAAGATAAGGTCTCGGCCTTCAGATTTAATCTTAACACCAACGATTTCCTTATCCTCAACACCGAAGTCTGCAGCTGCTTCGGGAGTAAGGTGAATGTGTCTCTTAGCTACAATTACACCCTCCTTGAGCTCAACCTCACCCTTGGGACCAACAAGCTTACAAGCACCGCTCTCTGCTGTGTCGCCACTCTCACGAACGGGAGCAACACAACCGATCGAACGAGCATCAGAAGCAGAAATTTCAACCTGTGATGCAGGTCTTGTGGGACCGAGAATTGAAACTGCGGGGAACTGACCCTTTGAACCAACAACAGCAACACGCTCCTCACAAGCAAACTGACCGGGCTGTGAAAGTTCCTTCTTAGGGGTGAGCTCATAGCCCTCACCAAAGAGAACATCAAGATCCTCTCTTGATACGTGCACGTGACGTGCAGATGTTTCAACAAGTACTTTTGACATATTTATCCTTCTTTCTATAACATATCAGAATATTTACCGAAATAATTATACTACTTTGCTGATATTTGTCAAGGAAATTAAATTAATTGTATTTATGTTATTAATAGTTTATTCCCGAGTAAAATATTTTTGTTCTCTCATTGAAAAACTGATTCTCTTATGGTAAAATTAATCGTACATTTAAACAATTGGGGGTATTTCATGGAATTTCTTGAGGCCGTACTCGCTTTAATATTGAGTATGCTTTCTATTTTCAACATTTTTGACAGACCAAACGAGGTTCACAGACCTGCATCAACCAAAAACTTCGAATATCTTGAATATCCCGCGGAGGCGATTATAAACCCTTCACGAATCGGGTTATCCACCGAAGAATTCACCTCACGTGCTGATGACGATGGCGATGAACTGTACGTCAATGCTCAGGGTTATCAGGATATAAACGGTATAATAGAATCCCCTTACTTCACCGTTCACGTGGAAAGAGAACGAATCCCTGTTTATGCCACAACAGTTTTCGTGGGTACCACCCAGAAGGGTGCTCTTCATTCATTCTGCGAGGTTTATGTTGACACAAGCAGAGATATCAGTCTCGAGTTCCAATTGACTACCCGCGGATTCCTTATGGATAAGGTGGATATATACCCTTCAGCATTAGGACCAGAGGCAACTTACCTACGGAACGTTTTCAGTTCCACCATTACAAAAACAGGAACATACACCTTCGTATTCAATGACACTGACCAGGAGCACGGCTTCACACTCTTTGTAAGAGAGCTTGTTGACGAGGATAAGGAAATTGCAAAATACAAAGCCCAATACGGCGAAAACAATGTAGTTGTTGTGGAAAAAGGCTTCCACAATACTGCATCCTACTACGATTTCTTTGGCACAAACAACACCGTTTATTACCTCAAGCGTGGCGCCTATCTTTTGGCAAAACATCAATACGACATCAACAGCGACGCAGAAAACACTGGAAACACAGCACCAATAGACACAGATATTTACAATGCCGGTCACCTGCCTATGGGTCTCACGCGGTGTCCGTACCTTAATTTCAACTGTTGCAGTAACGTAAAGCTGGTAGGAAATGGTGTGATTGACCTTTCCCACCTTGACAGAGGCGAACGTCGTGGAATTGTATTTGCATACGGCAGCAACATAGAGGTAAATGGCGTTAAATTCGTCAACTCTCCTGAGTGGACCTTTATAGTTTACGATTGTGAAAACGTTACAATAAAGAATGTAGATATATTCGGTTACAGACAGAATTCTGATGCCTTTGCAATATGCAACACAAGGAATGCCACTATCGACAATTCCTTCTGCCGCAGCGGTGATGACCTGTTTGACGTAAAGGCAGCAGGCGGAAGACCCGAAGCAGTCAGCGATAACATCACCTTCACCAATTGTACCGCATGGAACGGCAAGGCAAGGTGCTTCGGTATCTGCGGTGAGGTTAATATGCCCATAAGCAACGTTACCTTCAAGGATTCAAACGTAATCTTCCACGATGCTACCTGGGACACAAACAGAATTCCCGCCCTTGCAATTGTAGTTGAAAATTCAGGCGGAAGCATTTCAAACGTTACCTTCGAAAACATCAACATTCACAAAGCATCTGCCCGAGCAATCGGTTGTCTTATTTACGGCACCGATGTTGAAAACTTCAATATCTCAGGTGTCAAATATAAGAATATAAGATACAATTCTGCACTACCTAACAAAATCGCATCTAACGGAAAAACCACAAACAGTATATCCGTTGAATTTGAAAATGTATATGCAAACTACAGAAAGATTTTCGAGGTAACAAGTGAAAACTTCGAAACCGACCAGTATGCTACGATTACGGTTAAATAATAAATTAAAACCAAAAATTCATCCCCCACAATCCTTGTGATTGTGGGGGATAATCCATTGTTGTTTCAAAACACTTATTTATTCATTGCCTCTTCGATAGCAACTGCGCAAGCAACTGTCATACCAACCATGGGGTTGTTACCAGCGCCGATAAGTCCCATCATCTCAACGTGAGCAGGTAAAGTCGGATCGTAGCCATGTCGTTCTGTGAGCCAAGGAGT
>JAZNLJ010000060.1:0-2953 GCA_045579005.1 Acutalibacteraceae bacterium
TTTTAATATCAAGACCCTCAAGGTCAACATATTCTTTTATCCAATTAATTGAAACAAACATTTATTTGACCTCCTTTTCGGGTGAAGTGAAAGTTGCGTTTTCAAACTGTGAAAGTGATTTAAGGTTACAGGAGTTGAAAACACGGATATCTTTGATACCGTAACGCATCATTGCAAGTCTTGTAAGACCGAGTCCGAAGGCAAAGCCTGTGTATGTCTCGGGGTCAAGACCTGCCGCAGTAAGTACGTTGGGATGAATCATACCGCAGGGACAAAGCTCAAGCCAACCTGAATCCTTGCAGGAGGGACAACCCTTACCACCACAGATAGCGCACTGAATATCAAGCTCAAAACCGGGCTCAACGAATGGGAAAAAGCCGGGACGAAGTCTCACGGTAACGTCTCTCTGGAAAACCTCGGACAGCATTGTTTTCATAAAATAGATAAGGTTTGAAATTGAAATATCTTTATCAACCATAACACCTTCCATCTGGAAGAACGTGTTTTCGTGACAAGCATCAATTTTCTCATTACGGAAGCATCTGCCGGGAAATATTACTCGGATTGGTCTGTCTGCTTCAAGCTCTTTTGTGTACTTAATGAGAATTGCATTCTGAGCAGCAGATGTATGAGTCTTAAGGAGCTGATTTGTGCTAAGGTAATATGTGTCCTGCATATCACGTGCGGGGTGATGCTTGGGAATATTGAGTGCTTCAAAACAATGATAATCGTCAACAATCTCGTCGTAGTCCTCGATTGAGAAGCCCATACCAGCAAAAATATCTTCAACTTCACGCTGAATAAGTGTTATGGGGTGATATGAACCTTTATCCTCTGTAACGGGGAAGGTAACATCATAATCTTCTGCACTGTTGATAAGCTTTTCTTCTTCAATTCTTGCAATTTCCTCGCGCTTTTCGGCAAGGGTGTTTTCCATAAACTGCTTAACTTGGTTTATGATCTGACCTGCTTCCTTTTTCTGGTCATTGGGAACATTTCTTAATTCAGCCATAAGTGAGGAGATGGGACCTTTTTTACCCAAAAACTCAATACGGAGCTGTTCAAGATCCGCTGAAGCGGTAGCAGAATTGACCTTGTCAACAAACTGCTGTTTTAAAGCCTGTGCTTTTTCCTGCATTTTTGTCATCCTTTCAATTATTTATATTACAAAATTTTCAACGAGTCGAGAAGGGTGTAATAAAAAAATAAGCCCCCATCCCACAAAGGGACGAAGACATAACTCCGCGGTACCACCCTTATTTTTGCATTAGAGCAAACACTCTTTGGTAATGTAACGGTTACACCCGTCGCGGCCTACTTGGTTTCAACCGCGCTGCTCACAAGTGAACTTCAAAGAAAACCTCTGTAGCGTGCTTACAGCCAAGGCACACCTCTCTGTAACTTCAGTAAACTTCTACTCTCTTGCTCAACGCATTTGAAAGAATGATAACATATTATAATAAAAAATTCAATATGTTTTTAAATTTTTTAATTGAAAACTCTGCAATCCAATAGGACTGCAGAGCTGTTTTTTAGCCTTTTACTTCTCCGCCGCGCATCTGAATAAGCTCGCGGTAGCTGATAAGGGTAACCTTATGATCTTTGAGATATTTATGTACATAGGGATCTTTCATGAGCTGGTATTCCCATACTCTGTCACGCCATCTGCCTGTGATAGTTTTGAGCTCGTCATTCTCAACTGAGGGATGAACAAAGGTCTCGGTCACACCGTCGGGGATGTTTGTCCAAGTTTTAAGAATCATATCACGATAAGTTTCGTAACTTACACGCATTGTGTCGTTCCAATCCGGGAAGAGAAGATAATCGGGGATAATAACGTTGTACTTTTTACCCCACTTCTTTGAAAGAAGTGTAACTGCCGCATAGAGAGGATATGGTGTGCCGTTTGGACAAATGCGTTTGTCGTGCTTAACGTAGAGACGATAAGCGTAACCATAATCACCGCAGATACGAAGAGTCATCTTGGAAAGACCGAGTCTGCCTGTGTAGTGACCGTAGAGCGAGCCCATGTGGTTATCAACGTGCGATGGCTTCATACCCCAAGCGTGTGCCTGGTCAATCTGTGCGCGTGCTTCGCGCTCAAGGTCTTCGTAAGAAGCATTTTTTTCAACCTGATCACTTTCGTGCCACATGAAACCTTCTTCGTCAAGGAGTGATTTACCGTCTGTCAATGGCTTCCAACGATATTCGCCCCACTCACTTGTCATAGTAAGGTGAACACCGATAGGGAACTCAGGGTGAGCTATTGAAAAGTCAACTGCGTGCTTAGCTGCAGGGCAGGGAATCATAACGGTGGCAGATTTCAAAAATCCACCAAGGAACAATTCTTCAACCGCTTCGTTAGCGGCTGTGCACATACCGTAATCATCAGCATTAACAATAAGATACTTTGCCATAAAATCTAAACCTCTAATCTCTTTCCGAGTCGTCATTAACAATTTACATTTTATACCTTTTCAGAATAATTTCAAGTGTTTTTTTAAATAAATTATATAAAACTGCTAAAAAAACTTTACAACTTTGATTTATGTGATAAAATGAATGTATAAATTAATTTTCGGAGGCTCCTATGAGTGATATTAAACTCGGTGTTCAGCTTTTCACACTTCGTGATAAGTGTCAGAATGCCCACGATTTTGAAGAAACCTTAAAATTTCTTGATGGTATCGGTTGTAACGTTATTCAGATTTCTGCAATCGGTGACATTGATCCCAAGATTGTTGCAGAGCTTGTTGATAAGTACAGAATGGAGGTTTGTGTTACACACAAGCCTTATGACAGGATGAAAAATGACCTCGACGCTCTAATTTATGAGCACGACCTTATAAACTGCAAAAACATCGGTATCGGTGCTATGCCCGGCAACGTGCACGAATCTGCTGAGGGTGTTACAGGCTTCATTGTAAAGTGCAATGAGATTGCCGCTAAGATG
>JAZNLJ010000061.1:0-40744 GCA_045579005.1 Acutalibacteraceae bacterium
CTTTCAGGCAGGAACGTTTATATGACTATTTTCGGTGATATTGAAAAAGAAATGCAGAAGCTTGAAATGCTTGGTGCAACAATCACAGACAGTACTCGCCTTACCTTGGAAGAGGTATTCATTGAAGAAACGGAGGCGGAAAACGAAAATGAAAAAATTAAATCTTTATTCAAAAAATAATATTGAAAGAAATCACCTGATAGACACCCTTAAGGGCGTGAACAATATAAACCTTATCGTTTATATCGGCTTAATGATATTTTTCGTCTTTGGGGTTTTGTTTGAAACATACCTTAGTGATACATTCATAAACTTTGACTTCCTGCCCACGGGAGTTGCCCAGCAATATTCGTGGAAAAATCCCTTGCATCAACCCGAGCAACCTGATATGTATATTTTCACAATGCTTCGCACTGAGCCCATTATAACCTTTGTTATGGCATCGGTTGTGGCATTCCTTCAATTCGGGTTTGTCTTCAACAAGAAGTCATCCTTCGCTCAGCTGCGCTCGGGCATCGACAGAAACAGAATTTATTTCAACAAAACTCTCGTGCCCCTGCTCCTTGTATTGGTTGGTATCACCTCAATCAAGCTGATACCCCTGTACATAAATATTGACGTTTTAGGCTCTGCCGAGGGGCTTCTGATACCATTCTGTGCAAACCTTATGCAGTCGCTCCTTGGTGCGGTAGTTGGCTATACATTTACCGTAGCAGGCTGTCTGTTCACAGCACGTATTCTCGAGTGTTTTGCTTTCGTAGTAGGTGCAGGCGCATTACCCTACTTCCTGTTTGAATCAATAAACAAGACCCTCGACCTTACACTTAAGGGCTACGACGGAGAATACTCATACGCATCAGGGAACAATGAATTCGCCTATTATCTGCGATATTTTGACCCTACAATCGGATGCAACGGCGGATTCAATAACTTCGCAGAGGGATGGATAGTTGACCCTGACCAACAGGCAAAAACAATAGTCTTAGTGGATATAATCTGGTTTGTTGTGTTTGCCGTTGTGTTGGCACTACTGGGCAGATACTTCAAGCGTCACTTCAAAGCAGAGGATGTCCGCAAAAAGGCAAAGACACCAATCGGAGTTATCATCCCCTGCCTTACCGCATCACTTTTTGCATACGTTATGATAACAGGGCTCAATTCCACACACGAGGCACAGTTCAATCTCCTTAACGGTGCCTCACAGGAAATTGCGTTCTATCTTGCAGTTGCCTTTGTTATAGCCACTGTGGCTTCACTTATAATCACCCTGAAGCCCAAAAAGGTTGTATGCGCATTGGTTAGCTTTGCAATATGCGGTATTGCGGTTGTTATAAGTGCTCTCGTGGGTACCGCTGGTGGCTTAGGGTTTAAGGAATCTATCCCCTCAGCAGAGGAAATTGACAGCGTATCAATAAGCACTCCTATAAACATTTCCGATATAAAGCACAATGATTACTTTCACCCGTTCAGTTCCAATGTCGAGTATCTTTCGTTCTACGAAACTGAAGAAATTGAAACAGTCAGAAGCATCCATAAAGCCTTTATTGAAGATAATAAAAGAGATACCGGTGCTTACTGTGACATTGAATACGCCCTGAAGGACGGCAGAATCATCCACAGAGGGTACAATTACATCGGCTCTGACGGTGTGGACGCCGCCCTTGCGCTCTGGGATGCCAAAATGAACAAATACAATTACACACTTGCATTCGGTATGGAAATGTCAGAGGAAACAGGAGAACCCCTTTACCCCAAAGATAAAGCAAACCAATTTAATCACGTGCACATTATTTCAAAGCACAACGTGATAACACCCATCAACGGCACGATGACAGAGGATGATAAAAAGGCTCTCGGAATGGCTTTATACAAGGATATAAATACACTCTCCGCAGAGGATTGGTTCTATCCCGAAGAACAGTACGGTGCTCTGGCAATAAGCCGGGACTATACTTTAAACCCTGATTTACCCATTGATGAATTCGAGGGTAACGAAAACGGTCAGTTTTACATAATCATAAATTCCAAGATGACCAACACCATTGCGTTACTTGAAAAATACGGCTATATGCAACATTTCAACAAAACAAAGAAAATCAGCTCCGCCTATCTTGTTGATTCAAACAACATGACCGACTGGTATCGCGAATTCGTAAAAGAGCAATATGCCCCCCGCACCTCAGATGGCGAGCCTATTCACATGACGTACGTAACCTGGAACAACACCTGTTTTGATGCTTTTGTTAAGTGTAGCTTCAAGGGTGGTATTGACCAGGAGAAGCTGAAAAAGAACGCTATGTTCGACAGCACATATCCCTTTGTTGCGAACGGTCAGGTTAATTTAGACGCACCGTTCCCTGAGGTCACAGAGGTTACACCTGAAAAAGCCGCTGAGCTTATAAAGAAAGGCTTCTTCGGTTACAACGTGGGTAGCTCCTGTCAGTTTCTTGTGACAATCTATACCGACGGCACTTATAACACCGTTATAATACCCGAAAAATAAGGAGGTATTTGTATGGAAAAGAACAATAATTTCAAAGTAAAGCTGAAGGACTTTGCCAACGGAACATCTTCCGCTGTGCTTATAATCCTGTTCGTTGTTGCCATAATTCAGTTTTATTGCATAACCACACCTGAGGAAACCGCAGGTGAATGGCATTTGCAGATTTACCGTCTGGCAAGGAGCACCACAAATATGTCCAAATATATTTTCTCCGTCAATATGATGGAAGGCATATTTATGGGTTTGTGCGGTGCAATCCTTGCAGGTATTCAGGGCTCCTTTGCCTTCAGAAAATCAAAATGCAGTGCAATTCTCAGCAAAGGAATCGGAAGAAAAGCTGTTTTCAACAGCCGTATTTATCCTTCAACAATCGGTCTTTTTGCAACCGTTGTTGTGCCCAAGCTTTTCGCTTACCACGCCAATATTGAGACAGATGGCTTTAGTTTTGAGCTTCTGCGATTCTGTTTGGCGGACTTTCTTGCCCTTATGACAACAGGCTTATTCGTTTACACGGTAGTAACTGTGTGTTGCTTTATTACAAAGCATTGGTTAGATGCTTTGTGCACAACAGGAGCAATACTCTTTTTCGGCTCAATCACCAAGAGCCTTGTTGCAGACCTGTTGCACACCACCCTTTACGGTGGTGGTAGAGTGGGTATCAATTTTGTTGACTCTACAAATCTCCTCGACCCTATGCAGGTTACGGCTTCGCTCCTCACACAGGAGGTTTCTTATGAATTTGCCAAGAGAAACACGGTTTACTTCTTAATTTCGTGCTCAGTTATAATGATTACTGTCTGTATGATTGCCCTGCACTTCACAAAAAAGCATTTCTGCACCGACTTCAAGCCGGAAAACATCGGCAGGCTCTCTGATAACAAAGTCGCCATTATGTTCAATAAAATCACCATCGGACTCCTTGGTGCATCATTGGCGGTATCAAGTGTATATCAATACTTTGAACCGTTTTTTAACAACGCCGTTGTTATTATTATGGCGTTGAGCGGTGCCGTTTGCGGATTGGTCTTTGTTTTAGTGTACAATCTGTTTACAGCAGAAAGATTCCGATTCAGCAAAAAAGACCTTATTCCCCTTGCCACAACCTGTTCGGCAATTGCACTGTGTCTTGTATTTGGTGCAACAAATTTCTTTGGCTTGTACGATAAAGTACCCGGTGCCGAGGAAGTGGAAAGCGTAACCGTAAGCGTTCCCTTTGACGGATTTGTGCCGATACCCGATATCAGCACAGGCTTCACCACTGCAGACGTTTTCAATACCTTTGAGCTTGAGCTAACAGACAAAGAAAGCATAAAGCTTGCCACAACAATCCACTCCGCGGCAGTAAGTGACAAGACACCCGAATTTGCAGGTAACATTTATCTGAAATACAATCTGAAAAATGGTACAAATATCATAAGACAGTACAATCAGGTGAGCGAGGGTGCCTATGACTGCGCAATGGCTCTGTGGAACACAACCGAGGTAAAGGAATTTTACAAGAATGTTTTGTTCCCCACAAAGGAAATGCTTGAGGACTCAGGAAAGGGTGCTACCACCCTCGGATACATCAATGATAATGCACAAATCACCATAGTATCAAAATCCCATAAGAAGGAGCAATTAAGCGACATAACACCTGCGGAGCACAGGAAAATCCGTGAAGCAATTTATAAGGATATATGTAATCTCAGCTACAGAGATTACTTTATGCCCGACACCCCTCAGCTCGGTTCTGTACAAATTGCCTATGAGGAATCTCCATACAGCTTTTTCAGAGATTTCAATTTCTATATAACGGATAAATGCACAAACACTCTTAAGGTGCTTGAAGAACTGAATTTGAGAGATAAACTAAATACAAACTACCCCATTAAGAGCGTTTACTGTGTTGATACAGAGGTTTTCCTCAAGGAGCGTTTGCCTGTTTTGAATGCAGTTTTCTTCAATCCTGTAACAGCGAAATCCATTGACACTCTACATGTTCCCTACTACGATATTGAGCACAACAATTACGATTTCACGCCATCTGTTGATTTATCACGCTACAACGTGACGGATGCAACCCAATGGCAAGGTCTTCTGGAAAGCGCATATATGGCCTATTACATCAAGAATGAGGGAAAAATCCTGGCAGTTGATTACGAAGGATTTGTAAGACAGTATTACATAATTCCGGGATAATATATTGTACTTCAACAAGTTTACGATAATGTGGAAACAAAACAAAAAAGTTCCGGTGTGTCCTACCTCTCTGGTTTTAAGAGAGGAGGACCACCTTGCATTTATACAATAATAGTCACACGCTTGAAAATTTAAAACAAACAATAACTTAACAAAAAGGTGGTCCCCCTCTCTCAAACCGGAGAGGTAGACCGCCAACAGTTTTATTGTTTCATATTCACTTTATTGTCTCTATCAATTTATTAAGCTGGTTGTCAATGACAGCAATATAATAGCCAATACAGTTCCGATATTGACCGAAGGTCAACTTCACTTCGCAGAAGCTTTACTGCGTAGTAACTTCACTTGCAAAGCAAATTTCACCATTTTATAATCCGCGCTTGCGCCCGAAATTTATCATTTTAAATTTTAAATTTATAATTTAATTATACCCTGCTCCCCCCTTTTCTCACCAATATCATATCCGAGCCGATTACTACAATATCCTTCCAGCAGACGGTGAATTCCTCACCCCTGCCAAGAAAACCGCACACACCCTTACCGCAGAAAACGGTTATACTCACAAGACAGCCTGTGCAGGTGTCAATTTCAACATCGGTCACACACCCGAGACGGCAACCGTTATCAACGTTCACGACCTCTTTTGCACGCAAATCGGTTACGGTACACTTCAAAAAAGAACACCTCTCAAAGTATCAGACCCATCAGCAGCAGGGTCTGTATTTTATTGTAAATATCATCGAATTCACTTAAGGGTAGCGGATTCTCCCCTTTACCCACCTCAACAGTAAATGCTGGCTTTTTGAACTCCTCAATAAACCAATCCTTAAGTCCACCACTGCTGTAAAGCCCTGCATTTTTCACAAGTGTATATCCGCTGACCGCACTCAGAACACCCGCAATGGTATATGCCCTTTCGGGAGTATTGTTGCCGTATTCATAGAATATTTCCTCACCCTGGGAGTGAAACGTTAGTACAATATCAACGGGAATACCACGGAGAAGTCGGGTGATCGCCTTTGTTTCCTGCTCACTTTCAGGGAAAAAACCACCAAATCGTGTGGCGCAGGGCTCGTTTATACCGCTTGCACGCTCAAAATCACGGAGTTTGTACCACTCTGCATTGAAATTATGGTTTATGTCCACTCCTCTTGCATTGGCATTCCATTTACTGAAATCACCCTTGCAAGCTTCAAAATTCTCCTTTTTAAATCGACCGCAGGCAGAGGCTCCTCTGAGGGCAATTTCAATACCGTCAGGATTCAACTCAGGTATCACAATAAGCCGCACTTTTTTGAGAATATCACCGACAGAATACCCTGCAATGGTGCCGTTATATGCCTTACTCAGAAGCTCCTCACAGAATCGTAACAGAACGAGTGATGTTATCCACTCCGAGCCGTGTGTTCCGCCAATATAAACAACGTTACGCTCACCCTCACCGATAACAAGTGAATAGATTTTCCGGCTCAGGTGAGTTTTACCGCAGGTTGTCACCTGCAATGAGGGATATTTTTCCTTTAACTGATTTATGTAGCCCTCGTAAACCTCATAAGACAACGTCTGCTTTTTGATAACATTCTCCATAGACAATCCTCGCTTTTAGTATTATTTTTGATATTAAAATATATGCGGGACAGTATGAAATATTTACAAAATGATGTTTTTGTGGTTTAATATACTATAATAATATTATTAATCCATTTATTAAGTTTCCCCATAGGTGATTTCTATGATTATTCTGTGTTTTTTAATATTCATCTTGTTTGCGGTGGGGGCTTTTGTTCTTTACATGAAGAGTCACAAATCGCAAAATATTCTGCACAACTGCATCGGTGCCCTGATTGCCTGTGTGCTTCTTGTTACAGGTGCGGAGTTATCCATTTTCAATATCAATTACTACAACACAAATAATTACACCCCCGCAAGCATAAACAACTATGCAGTCAAGTGTCCGCAATCAGAGGGTGAACTTCGATTCCCCTGTGGCGAAAGCATTGATTTCCTTAACATTAACAAGGAAATCAACAATATAAAAATCACCCTTGGTGACAGCGCGCCGCTCTACACAAGCGTGACCGTTTATATTACGGATGAGGCAAATGCACATTTACTGCAGACACCTGAGAGAACAATCTATTCAAAAATCGAAAACAGTCAGAGCATTAATCTCCACACGGCAGGCGTTTCGGAAAGTCTTTCCATACAGTTTAACGGAGCCGAAGGTTATATCCCCGTAAAGGATATTTCAATTAATGTGCCGAGAGATTTTGATTTTTCCTTTACCCGCATGGGTGTGCTTGTGGCAATCATTATGCTGTTTTACATTTTCCGTCCCTCATCACCATTGTACGAATACAACATCGTCAAGGCCAAGGGTCTGAAATCATCATTGGCAATGGGTTTCATTGCTCTGCAGGTATTGGTTATCGTTATCACAAGCACAATGAACCCTGTTTTTTGGGGAATATCTTCCAAGGACGACGGGTTCACGGTACACTCCCTACCAATGGCGCATCACAATCAATACGATGAACTGGCGCAGGCTATTCTGGAGGGTAAAACCTATATTGACAATGACGACGTACCACAATCACTCATTGAAATGGGAAACCCCTACGACCGTGTTGCCCGCTATTATAGGGAGCAGGATACAGGCGATACCTACGGTTGGGATGTAGCGCTGTTCAACGGTCACTACTACGTTTACTTCGGCATAGTACCGCTGTTGCTGATGTACCTGCCTTGTCGGGCATTGTTTGATGCACCCTTCCCCTCTGCTTTGGGAATTGTCATATTTGCAATTCTGTTCAGCGTGGCTGTCTTCAAGCTACTCGGCATTATCTGCGAAAAGCATTTTAAAAAGACCTCTGTCGGAACGTACCTGTTATTGTCAATGACTCTCATAAACTGTTGCGGTGCAATGTTCCTTGTGAAGCGTCCCGACTTCTACTCGGTGCCCATAATCACAGGTATGACCTTTGTTTTCACAGGTCTGTATTTCTGGCTCAAAGGTAAGGACAGCCAACAAAAGCAGAATTTATACTTTCTCACAGGCTCGCTGTGTTGTGCACTTGCGGTGGGGTGCAGACCTCAGTTTGTTTTACTGTCTGCCCTTGCAATACCAATCTTCATCGGTTACTTTTTCAAGACGATGCACATAAAGGAAAAGAGTGGCATTGTGAATCTATTTACCCTCGGTCTCCCCTACATTGTAGTGGCGTCGGGCATTATGTACTACAACTATATCCGATTCGGCTCACCCTTTGATTTCGGCTCAGCCTACAACCTGACCACAAACGACGTTACAAGGCGCGGCTTTGATATGGGCAGAACAGGTCTGGGACTCTTTACCTACCTGTTTCAGCCACCCCAGTTCACCGTAAAATTCCCCTTCCTGAAGGCAGTCAGTATCGATACCAACTACGTTGGCAGAACTGTAACAGAAATGTGCTTCGGTGGTATCATAACCTCACTCCCCCTGTTGTGGTTCACATTTGCACTCCCAAAGGTAAAGAACATTCTGAAGGAGAAAAAATTATTCTTCTTCACCTGCACGCTATTAGCCCTAGGCTTTGGAATGGTAGTGGCTGACACACAAGCAGGCGGACTCCTGCAGAGGTACTACTCCGACTTTGGCTTTATCTTTTTCCTGGCAGCGGTTCTTGTAATACTCGCACTCTGTGAAACGGTTAAGTCAACGGAAGGAACCAAAAACCTGAACACACTTATTTATATCTTTGCAATTCTATGCGTCTTTTACACCGTTACACTTGTATTTTCCGTATCAGATGCTACAATAGATACAATGAATCCCACCTTATACGGCAAGATTTCACATCTTGTGCAATTCTGGTTATAAAAAAAGGACTGATTTCTATGTTAAAACTCAAGCACTCATATATTGGCAAGGCATTTGCACTTATACTTGCAGTTGTTTTGCTCACAAGCTCGTTTGCTGCCTGTGGCAAGGAAGAACCTGCCCCCACAGAGCCATCAACCGAAGCGACCACAATTCCCACAACCAAGTCGCCCTATGACAAGGGTGAGTACAACCCCCTCACAGGTGAATTGAACTATGACACAGCACTCCTTAAAAACAGAAGCGTGCTTGTATCGGTGGAGAATTCTCCCCAGGCAAGACCTCAATGGGGTATCGCATCTGCCGATATCGTGTGGGAGATGGTTGTTGAAGGTGGTATTTCAAGAATGCTCCTGATGTACTCAGATGCATCACGTCTGCCCGATAAAATCGGTCCCACAAGAAGTGCCCGTCATTACTTTGTGGAACTTGCAGAGGGTTTTGACTCAATATTCATCCACTATGGCGGCAGTCCTCAGGCATACAGTGCCATCAGCAAGCAGGGCACCGACGATATTGACGGTATGAGCTACGGCAACAAAATCTTCCCCCGCGACACAGAGCGCAACGTATCCTCTGAACACAGGGCATACACCACAAAGGACAAGATTGCCGAAGCACTTGCAGAAAAAGAATTTCGCACAGAGGTTGAGAAAGGCAAGGAGAAGCCCTTTAAATTCAGTCCTACACTCTATACACTCCCCGACGGTGCCTGCACAGAGCTCACAGTCCCCTTCTCAAACAGCTATACCTATAATTTGAAATACGATGCAGACAAAAAGGTTTACCTCAGCTCACTCGGTGACAAGCCCTTTATGGACGACAACGGCACCCAGCAGAATTTCACGAACGTTATTGTGTGCTATGTGGACGTAAGCGGAATCCCCGGTGATAAAAAGGGCAGGGTTACCTTTGATCTGTCCGAAGGCGAGGGTGTTTTCGTCAGCAACGGCACTTATCAGAACATCACCTGGGAAAAGGGTGATTACACTGATATGATGAAATTCTATGTTGATGACGGCAAATCCTCGGAGGACACAACCGCAGACACTACAACAGAAGACAAACCCCAGAAAAAAGAAATTGCTCTCAACGTGGGCAGAACTTACATCGCACTTGTGCCAAGCTCCAACCAGAGTAAGACGGTGGTAAAATAAATTGCAAATTCGGGGAAAGCCCGATTCCTAACATTATATACTATTTCAAACATCAATTCACGATGGTAACGCATTTATGCGTTCAAAAAACTATTTGTATCAAAAACCGAAACGGTTTACCTCTCCGCTTCAAGAGAGGTAGACCGTCTTTCTTTTCGAAAAATCAACAAATCAGATAGAAAACGAAAATAATTTACAGATGAAGAATATAGCTTGATAGACAGTATTCCCTGTGTTCAAACCAAAAGGTATGACACACCGCAATTTTTTTGTTCTATCCATCAAATGATTATAAAACGCCTCCAGTAATGAACGCACTTGTGAGTTCAAAGGGTTCGATATCCTTTTTGTTGAACGCACGAATATATTACTACAACAAAAAGTAAAAAAATTGTTGAAATTATACATTTCTATGCGGTGTTTTTTGTAGATTCGGCGTAGACAAAAAAAGGGGCTTATGTGATATAATGATTTGACGGTCTTGACAATATTACAGAAAAAATTACAATAATATGTAAAAACTGACTATATTACAGAAAGGGTCTGATGTTGTGATTGATGCCAAGAGAGCTCAGGAAATCGCAGAGAAATACTATCAGCAGGTTTACAATTACTGCACATCTGCTGCACATTGCAACAAATATGATGCCGAAGTAATTACACAGGAGGTTTTTCTGTTTTTACAACAAAAATGCGATGAATTAGAGGATGAGTACATCGACAGGTGGCTGTTGGTTGTTGCAAAAAACAAAGTCAGGGAGTTCTACAGGCAGAAGAAAAAGAGTTTTTCAATACTCCCATTTGATGAATCTCTCCTGGAGATTGAAGAGAAGGATATTGAATCCATGTTTGAGGAGAATTTACCAGATAGCGACGAAGAGCTGCAGAAATACATAGATATCATAGTCAAGGCTCTCACCCCCAAGGAGCGCCAGCTTTATACGAAGATTTTTATTGAAAAGAAGAAGTACAGGGAAATAGCTGAGGAGCTAAACATCAGCGAGGAGGCTGTCAGCTCACGCGCGGTCAGGATGAAGCGGAAGATAAGAACTCTTATCAAGCTGATGTTTACATCTGTGGGCCAGTTTATTATCAAGTTGTTTTTCTGATTTTTCCTTTGGTTTATAATTTTTTAAAAATTTTTCGGAATTTTTTTGACGGCTTCCCGTTTTTTTGTCATATATAAGTGAGAGGGAGGTAAAAACAATCAACTTGGAGGGAAAATAGCTTTATGGAAAAACGCGGCAGTAAACAGACTTTGATAAGTCTCCTTTCCTTTATACGCGACTGTGAACTGGAAAAACCCCTTAGGGAAATAAATATGGGGTTAGTTGAGGCTTGTATAAAACTTTTGCTGAGGCTGCAGGAAAGGGAAGTTGTATTCACCGCCGAGCAGATTAAAGAAAGGGTCAGAAAAATTCCGTTTGTTTTAACTCCGGACTTTAACGGAGAAGCAAACAAAAAAGTAAAAAAATATACAACCAAGAAGAAGATTTTGCTTGTAGCCGCAATTGTCGCATTGTTATCTTTGCTGATGGGCATCGGTTATTCGCTTTCCGAGGACAGAAGTATTTTCGAATATGTTGCTGATAAAATAGGTTTGGAAAACGTAGAACTCGGAAAAACTTATACCAATGACGGTATATCGTACCAAGAAAATGAACGCATCAAATGGTATAAGGATATAAATGACTATCCCGAGGATAACCCTTATGATATCCTTTTACCCACGTATCTGCCTGATTCTATAAAAGTAAAAGATCTTTTTGTTTCTGATATGAACGGCGCAGACAAAATATCGATAGGGTATAACACCCCTGTTTTCAGTTATACGATATATCTTGATAGTAAAATACCGCAGCCCGTAACGGAGAATTGTGAGGAAGTTATTACAGTAAACAAGCAAACCGTTTATGTAATAGACCTGCCGGATATCGGTACATATCAGATGTACTTCGAATACAACGGTGATTACTACGAGTTATGCTTTACAGACAAGCAGGAGCTTCTGAAGGTTATAGAAAACCTGGAGGAATAATATATGAAAAAAGTATTTTCAGTACTTCTTGCTGTTATCACACTTGTAAGCCTTACTGTTTTACCCGCATCTGCCGAGGTTGGTGCACACGAGGATGAAATTGAGATTATCATCCACAACCAGGACCTTGATGAGGAAGTAAAGGCAAAAATCGTTGAATTTTACCAAAACCCCGAAACTGAAGATGAAGAGGCTTCAACATACGGCCTTACCTGTGATTTATTAGGTCACAAATACGAATATACAACCGTTACAACAGTAACCCACAAAGCACGTGCCAGCGCACCCCGATGCTTACAAAAAACATACGATCACGGTGTTTGTTCAAGATGCCAAACTCAGATCAATACACTCCGAAGCAGTGTATACATTTATTGCTGTGCATAAAATATCACCCGAGTGTTCAACACTCGGGTGTTTTCCTTTATATAATCACCACTCAAATTCGGGGCGTTTATTCTCTACGTGGTCTGATGCCCTTAGCAGGAATTGGCGCATCGGCTCCATTCTGCGGACATAATAACTAAGAAGCTGTGCAAAGTTTTCAAAGTCCGTAATATTTTCGTCGGGTATGGAAATTATCATATCCCAATACTTGTGCTTTATATATTCCGCCGCCGGGTCATCCTTAGAAAATCCGCGAGGCATTGACTTCAACTTTTCACCACCGAGGGATATACCACCCTCGTTAAGCGCCTGTAAAAATTCGTCATAGTGAAGCGAGATGTAGCTACGTATGTTGCTCATTTGTGCGGTGGTTTCGCACCACACACCCGTACCAAAGCAGCTTGAACCGGGACATATCCGCAGAAAATAACCGATGGGCTTGTTGGACTTGCGGTCCGCACAGATATATGCACGAAAGGCGGGGTTATATGGTGGTCCGTTTTTGTGAAAGCGAATATCCTTTGCCACCCGGTACATCCATTGACGTGGCTCCATATACATTATGGATTTGCCGATATCGGGGGCTTCCTCCGCCAATTTATAACGAAACATATCCAGGAAAGCAAGGTACTCCTTCCTGGCTTTTTCATAATAAACGTGATTTTCGTGGAACCAGGTACGGTTGTTGTTCTGCATCAAATCGCCGCAATAGTTTAAAATGTTTTTGAAGTCCATAATCGTTCCTCTATTCAAAAATCCGGATTGTGTTCTATCTCTCTGTTTGAAAGAGGTAGAGCAAGCATCTGCTTTATTGTTCTTATTAAACTTTGTCGTGGTTTTTTTACGCTACGGTGGATATAAATTAAAATATCACACAGGAAATTAAAATGCAATATCGTATTGACAATAAGAATGAAAATAAAGTAAAATTACTTATATAGAATAAGTATATATCCACACGTATAATATATACTCACGGAGGTTTTTTCATGGCAGTTTTCAGACCCTTCAAGGCGCTCAGACCCACACCCGAATATGCTTCACAGGTAGCGGCACTCCCCTATGACGTTATGAACAGCGAAGAAGCAAAGGTTATGGTTAAGGGTAATCCTTACTCTTTTTTGCACGTTGACAAGGCAGAGGTTGACCTGCCCCACTGCACGGATATTTACAGTGCCGAGGTTTATGCCAAGGCGAAAGAAAATCTCCATAAATTAGAGAGTAGTGGCATCTGCAAGATGGATGAATCACCCTGCTTTTACATCTACCGTCAGATTATGAACGGCAGAGCACAGACAGGTCTTGTTGGCTGTGCCTGGGTTGACGATTACATCAACAACCGCATCAAAAAGCACGAGCTTACACGTGCCGACAAGGAAGCTGACCGCATCCGCCACGTTGACACCTGCGATGCCAACACAGGTCCCATTTTCCTTTGCTACAAGGAGCAGAGTGAAATTACTGAAATCATCGAGGGCTACAAGAACGGTGCTCCCGAATATGACTTTACAACCGAGGACGGAATACAAAATACCGTGTGGGTTGTAAGCGACCCCGAGATTTGCAATAAGCTCTCTGACCTACTCGGGCAGGTGGGTGACTTCTACATTGCAGACGGTCACCACCGATGCGCATCTGCGGTAAACGTTGCAAAGGTACGTCGTGAACAGAACCCCGACTTTGACGGTACTGAGGAATTCAACTTTTTCCTTGCGGTGCTTTTCCCTGCAGAGAGTCTTGAGATTATGGACTACAACAGAGTTGTAAAAGACCTTAACGGCAACACTCAGAGTGAATTTGTTGACAAGATTTCCGCTGACTTCGTGGTTGAGGATGCTCCCTGTAAGGGTGCATATCACCCCGAAGAAAAGCATAACTTCGGTATGTATATGGATGGCAAGTGGTATAAGCTGACAGCAAGAGAGGGCACGTTTGACCCTGAAAATCCGGTTGACCGTCTTGACGTTTCGATTCTGCAGAAAAATCTGCTTACCCCCATACTCAACATCGGTGATCCCCGCACAGATAAGCGAATTGACTTCATCGGTGGTATCCGCGGTCTTGGTGAATTGGAGCGACTTGTTGACGGTGGTATGGCGGTTGCATTTTCAATGTTCCCCACTACCCTGGATGACCTTATGAGCATTGCAGATGCAAATCTCATTATGCCGCCAAAATCAACCTGGTTTGAGCCGAAGCTTTTAAGCGGTTTATTTATACACAAATTAAAATAATCGGTGATTGATATGTTTATTATTGGTTGTCACCTGTCAAGCTCAGGCGGATACCTTGCAATGGGTAAGGAAGCCGTGCGTATAGGTGCAAATGATTTCCAGTTTTTTACCCGAAATCCCCGCGGCGGTCAGGCAAAGCCCTTTGACGCTGAGGACGTAAAGGCTTTTGAGGAATACCGCAAGAAAAACGGTATTGTCAGCGTGCTTGCTCACGCCCCCTACACAATGAACGCCTGTGCCAAGGATGAGGGTCTGCGCGAATTTGCCCGTAACACAATGGCAGATGATATTTTCAGATTGGACCACATTGAGGGCGCCCTCTACAACTTCCACCCGGGAAGTCACGTAAGTCAGGGTGCGGATGTGGGCATACAGTACATTGCAGATATGCTCAACTCCGTGCTATTCCCCGAGCAGAAGACCACCATTCTCCTTGAAACAATGGCGGGTAAAGGCAGCGAAGTTGGCAGAAGTTTTGAGGAAATCCGTGCTATTATTGACAAGGTTGATTTAAAGGAAAAATTAGGGGTCTGCCTTGATACTTGTCACGTTTTTGACGGTGGCTATGATATTGTCAATGACCTTGACGGTGTTCTCGATGAATTTGACAGAACAATCGGTCTCGACAGACTCAAAGCAATCCACCTTAACGATAGCCTTAACTACCTGGGCTGTCACAAGGACCGCCATGCAAAAATCGGTGAGGGCGGAATTGGTCTCAAGGCAATTGAGCGTATTATAAATCACCCCGTACTCAAAAACCTCCCATTCTTCCTTGAAACACCCAACGACATTGACGGCTACCAGAAAGAAATTGAACTTTTAAAAACATTGTACAGAGGTTGAATAATATGAAATCGGTTAAGATTTTATTGACGCTTTTTCTTTGTTTTTTATCAATATCGGCATTTTCCGTTACGTCCTATGCTAACTGCAACGGTGACGTAGACAACGATAACATTTACTCCACCAAGGATGCGGAGCTTACGCTGATGTATGCCGCAGGACTTGAAGAGCCTGACCACGATACGGAATTTGCCGCTGACATTGACAGGGATGGTTACATTACAACGGCTGACGCTGTTGAAATACTGCGCATTTCCTGTGAGCTTAGTGTTGCCCCCGAGCACGAATACACTGACTGGTATATTACAGAGGTTGCAACTTGCACTAAAGATGGTGCGGGTTACTCAGAGTGTTTCAGTTGTGGTGAACAGTTCCGTATGGTTATTCCTGCAACAGGACACTATCCCATAGGTCAGACCTGTACCGAAAACGGTGAGTGTTTATTCTGCAGTGAGACCTTACCCCCAAAGGGACACTCATTCATTGACGAGGTCTGCTCAGAATGTGGCTACACTACAGCAAAGCCTGCCGTTACCTACAACGAAAAATCAATTGCATTTGGTACTACAATTGCCACAATTGAAAAAATACTCGGCAAGCCACAGGATATTTTAGGTGACCGTACCGCAATCGGCACTTTCAAAATATACGTTTACTGCAACGATTACAAAAACCTGGGCGTGTTCACCTTCTTTAATGACACTCTGACCCAATTCTATTCAAACAGTTTCTCTACAAAAGTCAAACACGGTAAAAACACTTACGGGTTAAACAAAGCTGTGCTGACTGATTCCTCAGATATTGAGGTTGGTGACATCGTGGTCACACAATACACGGATAAGCACGCTGAGGGCGGTCAGTACGTTTACAGTTATCTGGCTACTTTCGGAGAGGATTACACCTTCTACAATTTGTCAGACAAATCCGCAAGTGAAAAGCTTGTTTTCCACCTGACAAATGGTATGAGAGCACTTCACAACAAGAATTCTCTTGATTATTGCACAATAGCCTCGAAGGCAGCATACAAGCATAGCCTTGATATGGGGAATCGTGATTATTTCAGTCACTACACCCCCGAGGGTACAGGTCCCGACGTAAGACTTAAAGCTGAGGGATTAGATCCCTGGGCTTATGGAGAAAACATCGCCGCAGGTTATATTGATGCTTATAAGATTTCGGACGGATGGTACAACTCCGAAGGTCACAGAGAGAACCTTTTGATTGACTATTATACACACATCGGTGTTGGTATTGCCCACGTGCCGGGCTCCGATTATAAATTCTACGGTACACAGAATTTTTATATGTAATATTTTCTCTAAAAAGGCTTGTAAGAACAAGCCTTTTTTTATTATATTTCTTTTTTTTATTGCTATTCTGGAAAAAATATGATAGAATGATAAGCAACAAGTGATGTTTATTAAAAGGATGTGGTTTTTTTGGCAACTGACAAAAAACGCCGATTAAATAATACCGACAGACGAGTTAAAAGAACAAAAAAAGCACTTCGCGATGCCCTGCTCACCCTGTTGGAAACAAAAAAAATTAATGAAATCTCAGTAACGGAGCTCACTAACCTTGCGGACGTTAACAGAGCAACCTTTTACTTCTATTACACAGACCTGCTTGATATGCTTCAGCAGATTCAAAACGAATCATATCAAGCATTCAAAGAAATTATAAATGAATCAACCTCATCAATCACAACCATTGAGGGATTTACAGAGTATTGTGAAAGATTGCTTCTTTTTTGTCAGGAGCACGAAACACTCGTGCGCTTCATTACAAATAATGATGCCAACAATCAGCTTTACAAACAGATTCGTATATTAATGCTCAACAATATCCCCAACTCCAAGATTGTTTACGCTGAGAATAATCCGGCACGATACAGCACTAACTTCATACTTACAGCTATGGTTGGTATTGTTATCGATTGGATGGATGAGGGGATGAAAATATCCGCTCACGATCTGGCTGAATTTTGTGCAAACATATACATTAACGGCTCATATAAAACAAAACAGATTTACGCTAAACCACCTAAACAAAAATAAACAATTCCCTGAAGTTCACAAAAAACTTCAGGGAATATTTTTTTATTCAACAGACTTAAGCGACTCAACCATACTGATTTTCTTCAGTTTGAAGTGCATAAGCATATTGACTATAACAGCAAATACAACAGTAATTGCTACGGCTATTACAAAGCTTATTGGAGCAAGGTCTGTTTTAAATGTAAGCGTGTCAATATCAACAACACCAACAACAGCAATATTAAGGGGAATACCCAATACCAGTCCTAATGCCATACCTATGAGTGTAAGGAACACATTTTCGCGGTAGATGTATGCAGATACCTCACCATCATAGAAACCAAGCACCTTAAGTGTTGCAAGTTCACGAATACGCTCATTAACATTGATATTGTTAAGGTTGTAAAGAACAACAATCGCAAGTGCCATAGCAGCAATAATAAACAGAACAATAACCATATTGAGTGTGTTAACAATGTTAGCAAAGTTATCAATAACAACTGTCGTATAAACCGAACCGTTAACACCATCAATTTCGTTAATTTCTTTTTCAAGCTGTACTTTTGCACCTTGCTCAATATTATCAGTTATCTTACAGAACAGATTGTTATATTCAAGTGAAGAACCCGTTACCGACTGGAAATATGCAGGAGTAAGGTATACATAGTGGAAAGCATAGTTATCAACAATGCCTGTTACTTTTACCTTGTGCTCAACCGTACGTGCACCCTCTGTCCACGAAACAGTAAGCAAATCGCCTATGTGTGTTTTGGTTTTAGTGGCAAGTTTTTTAGATATAACCGCACCATTATCGGTTAAGGGAATATCTTTGCCATTGAGCCTCAGGTTAACATAGTTTTTTATCTGAGCAGGGTTTTCAGGAACAAGAATATCGATTTCTATTTCTTCATCACTTCTGTCAGAGTAGCCTTTACAAACCTTTAACCAACCAAGCATAGATGATTCAATATTATCAAGGGCTGCAATTTCAGCAACAACCTTGCTTTCAGCATAGTTTGTCTGACCATCTTCAAGAACAACCTGAAGATCGTATTGTGCAACACCTGTACCTTCACCATACTGATTATCAATAACACCACTTACCGCATCACGCAGACCGCAAGCAGCAAGAAGGAGTGCTGTACAACCCGCAATACCGATAACAGTAACCACAAAACGTTTTTTGTTACGGAACAGGTTACGAACAGTAACTTTACCTGTAAAGCTTAGCTTTGACCAGATGAAAGTAACCTTTTCAAGGAATACTCTCTTACCTGCTTTCGGGGGCTTAGGTCGCATAAGAACCGCAGGAACATCCTTAAGTTCTTTTCGACAAGCAAGGTATGAAGCAAGCACTGTTGTGCCCAATGTAATAGCAATACCCAAAATAAGGTACAACGGCATATATGATGCAATAATCTCAGGCATTTCATACATAATGCCCCATGCCGCAAACAATACCCTTGGCACAAAAGAGAAGCCGAACACGATACCAATCAATATACCTACAATACTTGCAAGCGATGAATAAAGTATGTATTTGCTTACAATCATTTTATTTGAGTAACCCAAAGCCTTGAGCGTACCCAACTGAGTTCTTTCTTCTTCAACCATACGGGTCATAGTTGTAAGGCAGACCATTGTTGAAACAATAAAGAAGAATGTGGGGAAAATATAAGCAAGTCTTACCATATTTTCCGCTGCCTGACCGTAGCCGGTGTATCCGGGGTTATCGTCACGTGTATAAACCGACCAACCTACGTTGTCATTAATGTTATCGATAAGAGCAGTACCTTTGTTGTAGCCTGTTCTTGCTACACCCAATTTCTCCTCTACTTCTTCCTCGGCGGCCTCAATTTTTGCCTCCGCCTCGGCTATGGTTGCCTTGATATTCTGATACTGTGACATCTTAAGAGCAAGGGTTGCCTGTGCCACCATATATTTATTCTGTGCTTCTATTGAGCTGAACTGAAGTTCATTACCACTTGCTTGGATTTTCTCCTTGAAGGTTTCTAACTGACTCTCCGCATCTTTAAGCTGTTTTTCTGCGGCATCAAGCTGAACCTTTGCATTTGCAAGCTGTTGCTCTGCAGCGGTACATTCGGCATTCTTTGTATCATACTCAATCTTGCCGGCGGCGTACTGATCCTTGGCAATAAGGAGCTCTGACTGATACTGGTCAAGAAGCTGATCAACCTCAACAATAGCATCTGCTGCCATACCCTGCGCAGTAAGATTTGATGCAGAAAGCAGAATCTTTGCAAGCTCAGGGTTAGTTTCCTCAAGCCTGTCTGCAATAGCATCAAGGTCAAGATCCTCTTGTGAAACATCCTGATTCGCCTTTAGTGTCTGCAGAGTATCCTGTGTAGTGTAAATAAGTGTTTCAGTATACTTAATCTCTTTTTCTGCAACTGTAAGCTCAATTGATGCTTTGTCAAGCTGTGAACGTGCGTCCTCGGCTTGTGCCTTTTTCATATTGTACTCAGTCTGCTTCATTGCAAGCTCTGCCTGTCCCTGCGAAACAGCCGTTACCTTGGCGTTGTATTCATTAACCGCATTGACGTATTGATTGCTTCCGCTCTGAAGCTGTGACTGCACTTTAGCATACTCAGCATCCATTGTTTTCTGAGCATCTGCCAACTGCTGAGCACCTGTTTTCTCCTGTTCACGGAGCTCTTCAAGTTTTTTCTTACCCTCGGTCAACTGTACACCGACAGTAGCCTCTGCTTTATCTATCTGTTGCTTTGCAGATGCAACCTTTTGAGGTAAACCTATTACAAGCCTTGCTCTTTCTTCGGCAGATAATTGCTCTGAAAGTTCGGCAAGCCTTTGTTGTGCTGCATCCACAAAAGAATCATACTCATCACTATAGGCGGTGTATTGGTCTGCGCCTTCGAGTGTTACATAAGCCTCGCTGTAATATGTAACATTATCCGTAAAAGCATCATTGTTGACATATATAAAGTCACCCAATTTACCGCTGCCGGCAGTTGTAACACCTCTCTCGTATGACACCCAGTAAGGTGTTTTGATTATACCAACAATTTTAAATTCGTTGTGCTTGAGGTAATACCTGATATCCTCATTATCACCTGTAACACGGATTGTGTTGTCAATCTTGAACTGCTCAGGAGTAGTAAGCCCGCTACAAGTTACAACACATTCATCGGCTGATTCAGGATAACGTCCTTCAACGAGCTCAAGGCGGTTGATATAATTAGGGTCTACAGCACCGTTTTCAAAATTGACAGCACTCATAAGGTCAAGGCCTGTAACCCTGATTGTAAGCTCAGAGCCGTCAATATCAACAATACCCTCATATTTACCTTGCTCATCAGGTGTCTGTACATAGCCGTCAACAAACTTAACACCCATTACGGACTCGACACCTTCAATGTTACGCACCTTTTCTAAGTCTTCTTCGTAAAGACCTATGTAGGATTGCAATCTTAAATCCATAAGGTTAAAGTCCTTATAATATTTATCTGCCGTGTCAATCATATCAGGACCAACGGCATTAAGACCACAGAAAAGTCCGCTACCCATTGCAACGATGGCAATAATCGAAACAAATCGACTTAATGTTCGTTTTATGGAACGGAAACTATCTGTAAAATAGGCACTTGTCATTTTATATTATCCTTTCAAAAAGATAGTTTACCATTCAATATCGTCTATAGATACGGGATTTTCGTTAGTTGTCATATCAACTACTCGGCCACTCTTCATAGAAATAACTCTGTCTGCCATAGGTGTGATTGCCTGGTTGTGAGTAATGACTATAACTGTCATACCTGTTTCACGGCTTGTTTCCTGAAGGAGCTTGAGAATCTGTTTACCTGTGTTATAGTCGAGAGCACCTGTGGGCTCGTCACAAAGCAGAAGCTTCGGGTTCTTGGCAAGGGCACGTGCGATTGAAACACGCTGTTGCTCACCACCTGAAAGTTGTGCAGGGAAGTTGTTGAGTCGCTCAGCAAGCCCTACCCTTTCAAGCACCTTTGCAGGGCTTAAGGATTTTGTGCCAATTTGTGTAGCGAGCTCAACATTTTCAAGTGCGGTAAGGTTAGGCACAAGATTGTAGAACTGGAAAACGAAACCAACATCAAAACGTCTGTACTCAATAAGACGCTTACTGTCATATTCATTAACAAGGTCACCTGCAACACGGACTTTTCCGTCGTCACAATCATCCATACCACCTAAAATGTTAAGAACAGTTGTTTTACCTGCACCGCTGGCACCGACAATAACGCAGAACTCACCTTGCTCTACATTAAAAGTAACACCATCGGCAGCGTTGATAACAACCTCGCCCATTTTATATCTCTTGTAAACAGAGTCAAATTCTATAAAGCTCATCTGATTCAGCCTTTCAATTATTTTTTACATATAAAATATATTTTACATTATTATACTTAACAAGTCAATAAAAAGATGCTGTAATATATTGTTAACTTAATGTTAAGTTATGCCATTGTTTTGTATATCTCGGTCATAATATGCGACGCTATGGGCAAGGCATTTTCCGAACCCCAACCACCGTTTTCAACAACCACTACAATAGCCACAGGACACTTAGGATTCTGTGAATATCCCATAAACCATGAGTGAGGTCTTTTGCCATCCTCAACCTCTGCCGTACCTGTTTTACCGCACATTTTAAGACCTTCAAAAGTTCCGTCACCATAATTATCGGTCACTACAAAACGAAGCATTTCGTCTATCTTTGAAGCGATCTCGGGAGTAAGGTATGTTTCAGTTTTTGCTCTTGTCTGCACAACCACCTTTTCCGCAGGAGTCACAACCTCGGACACTACATAAGGCAGGACAGCTTCCCCCCCATTCGCAATACTACCCACAACGGTGAGCATATGATATGGATTCACAAGTGTAGTGTATTGACCTACACCTGCCCAAGCAATATCTCCGTCGGTGGCACCGCTGAGGTCAAATTTACTGGGATTTGTCTTCTGATTACCAAAGTCGAATTGCCTGCCAAACCCGTATTCTTCAGCCGTTGCAGTGAGTTTTTCCGCACCAAGGTCATTTGAAATATGTGCATAGGCACAGTTGCAGGAATTTGCAAGACACTCCTTGAAATTCATCTCACCGTGGACAGATGGACAAGTAACCTTTACCCCGTCAATAGTAGTTTCACCCGTACATTCATAGGTGAAGTTATAAATATCAGGGACATTTTCAATAGCACTTGTAGTTGTGATGATCTTAAAGATCGAACCGGGAGTGTACATACCGTCAATAAGTCGGTTAAGGTACAGACCCTCGTATTTATCGCTCTCGTCGGAATTTATTGTTTCCTCCGAGGGCTTGTCATTTATGTCATAATTTGGAGCGGAAACAGAACAAATCAATTCTCCTGTTTCATAATTATATGCCGCAACCACACCTTTTCTGCCATTGAGCTTGTCGTAAGCCTTGGCACAGATTTCGGCATCAATGGTAAGCCTTACGTCATTACCTCGCCCGTACTTTTTAAGTGAATAAAGACCTGTTACAGGGTTGTAGCCTGTAAGTTTTGTTTTATAAGCGGTCTGCACGCCCGAAGAAATATATCCCTCTGTGTCACCCACAATGTGAAGGGTTGCACGTCTTATCCGTTCAGACTCATTATAATGCCTGTCCTCGCCCTCGGTATATGCCAGCAGCTCACCATCTCTGTCGGTAACATTGCCTGCGGCAATAAAGCTGCCATCCTCATTGAGATGCTCATTGGCACGCATGGTCGCCCACTTTTCGCCGTTAATGACAAACTTTGAAGCCAACACACCAAGACCTGACACAACCATTGCAACAAGCACAAGGATTGCTATACTTCTTTTTGCAGTAGTTTTCATTTTTGCTCAGCCTCCTTCGGATTAATCACCTTAAAGCTGGCAAAGGAACGGGTATCTATGCTTTTGATATACGCAAGCAGACAGAAGCAACTGATTATACTCGAACCACCTTTACTCACAAAAGGAAGTGTAACGCCCGTAAGGGGTAACAAATCCGTTATACCAAAGATACTGAGCATAGACTGGAACAGCATCATACTGATTGCTGCAACACCTGCAATGGTATAAAAGGTTGATTTACTTTTCTTGGAATTCACAACTGCCCACACGGCAATTGCACAATACGTGAGAGGAATAATAAAGCCCATAATCAAGCCAAATTCCTCGCACACAACTCCAAAAACAAGGTCCTCGGATGCAGCAAAGATATTACGCAATTCGCCATTACCCAAGCCTAGACCGAAAAGTCCACCCGAAGCTGAATAAATAAGTGTTCGCGTCTGCTGATAACCGCCTTCATCCATAAACTCCCACACGTGGAGATAGGTAGAGAAACGGCTCGCTACGTAGGGCTTGAACACAAGTATAAGTGCACCGCCTATTGCAGCCGCACCGCACACAAGGAGAATTGTTTTCACATCGCCCGAGCGCATAAAAGCTATTACTATGAAGGTAAAGAAGAATATAAGCGCTGTTCCGAAATCATACATCAGGAAAAGCTCACCAACGCAGATTGCAGCAAAAACAATATACAAAGTAAGGTTTTTAATAGATTGGAGTTTTTCAAGAGTTGCTGCACCTGCAAAGATGAACGCTACCTTCACAAGCTCACTGGGTTGAATGGAAATCCCCCCCAAAGAAAGCCAGTTTTTTGCACCATTTGTGGTCTCCGCAAGTATAAGAGTAACACCAAGAATGAGGATTGAAGCACCTGCAAGCATCCATCGGATTGCCTTCATAGTATCAACAAACCTGAGCACAAGGAGAATGATGCAGAAACAGATTACACCAAGAACAACCGCAACAAACTGCTTGAGAACCGCATCGGGATACATACTGCCAACAATGGCAAGACCCACGGAAGCAAACATAAACGCTATCATTTCCAGCTCAAAGTTATGAATTCTGAGAACATAGGTAGCAAAAAGGAAGTAGCTCCACTGAAGCGCAATATAACCGAGATAAACCACAACAATCATTCCGTGAAGCTGACCGTCAGGGTACATATTAAGAAGCATTGCACAAAGATTAAAAAAGGCAATAAGCAAAAGCGTAACACCATATGAGGGTCTGCCTGCTACAGGACTTTTATCTTTGATGAACTTATATTTTGCCTCGTGAAGCATATATTCAATACCACCGATATTGATTATATCGCCATTGGAAATATAGGACTTTTTATCTATCTTCTCACCATTAACAGAAATACCCGATTTTGAAAAGGTATCGAAAATTGCAAAGCCCTTATTTCTGTATGAAATAACCGCATGGAGCCTTGAAATTGTATCAAACGGCAACACGATATCGCACTTTTTGTTACGTCCGACGGAGGTTTCCCTTTCGTAAAGCGAAATGGTTTCGTTGGTAACCGTATTCACCAATTTTGCTCTGATAGGATCTGTAGTTTTCTTAAAAAACAAAGCAACGAGCATCCGCACCACAACGAAAAGCACAATACCAAGCATTATGTAACGCATGGCAGGTGATACCACAGTAATCATATCAATCGTAGCAAACCCCTCCTTACACGAGTCTCGCGCAAACCATAAGTCTCTATGCTACTATAATACCATAAAGTGAATAAATAATCAACGGAAGTCCGTATATCAATTGTTAAAGAATTAAGAAGAAAATGTAAATTTAATTCTCAAAAGGCAACATAGACCCTTATTCCCTTGACACAAGACACTTTTTTAAGGTATAGTTATCGTATAAAATTACGGAGGCGATTTTATGGCGGTTTCAAAGTCAGTTTACGGCGTTATGAGCGGCAATAACGTTCACGCTTTTATCATTGAAAATTCACAGGGGGCAAGGGCTCAGATTATTGAGAAGGGCGCAACCCTCGACAAGCTGTTTATCAAAGACAAAAACGGCGATTATATTGATGTTCTCGTAGGCCACGACACCCTCGACGGACACATCAACCGCAGTGATTATCAGGGAGTTGTCGTTGGTCAGTACGCGAACCGTATCAAAGATGGAAAATTCACTATCGACGGCACAGAATACAGCGTAACCTGCAACGAAAAAGGTATTACCTGCCTCCATGGCGGCGGAGAATACAGCTCCGCGCATTGGAACGGTGAAATCATTTCTGAGAGTGCGGTTAAGTTTACATATTTCAGCCCCGATGGCACTGAGGGATTCCCCGGTAACGTAAACGTAAGTGCAACCTATACTTTCACAGATGAAAACAGACTTATCATCGAATACAGGGCTGTTTCCGACAAGAAAACTGTTCTCAACCTTACAAACCACGCATACTTCAACCTCAATGGTTACGATAGCGGTGACGTGCTTAACCACACACTTAAAATCAACGCAGACCGCTACACACCAATTGATGAAACAAGCATCCCCACAGGTGAACTGCCCGCGGTTGCAGGTACACCCTTTGACTTCACCGTAGCAAAAACAATCGGCAGAGATATTGAGGCAGACCACCCGCAGATCAAAAACGGTATGGGCTTCGACCACAACTTCTGCATCGCAGATTTTGACGGCTCACTCAAAGAAATTGCTGTTGCAACAGGTGACAAAAGCGGCATCACAATGACGGTAAGCACAGATTTACCCGGTGTTCAGTTATACACAGGCAACTTCCTTGACGGCTCTGTTATCGGCAAGGGTGACAAGCCTATCACAAAGCGTAGTGCATTCTGCCTTGAAACTCAAGTTTACCCCGACTCTCCCAACCACCCCGAATGGCACAAGTGTGTTTTTGATGCAGGCGAAGAATACAAAACCGTTACAGAATTTGCCTTTACATTATAATCAATAAAATCATTGACGATTTAGTAGTTTTTTGTTATAATGTCTTGGATATGCTGATTTGAAAGGAGATGTGAATTATGAAAAAAGCAACACGACTTTTGTCTGCTGTTTTAGCGGCTATTATTCTTTGTGCCGCAATGATTCCATCTGCTTTCGCAAGGGATTTTGCACCCAAGTTCGATGCTACAAACCTTGGTGTGCAAACTCAATACGCTTACTCCGAGAACAACGTTTCCTGGATTCGTAAGCTTGTCATAAAGGAAGATATGCTTTCCTCCTCAACCATTCTTAATGAAGTAGTGCTTCACCCTGTTACGGATTATCCTTACACAACAGATGCCCCACATTTCAAGGCAGAGGTTGAAGAATGTGTGAAAACATACACCCTTGATGAAGAATCGCAAAAGGCCGCTTATCTTTACGTACTCGACCAGATCGGCGCTCTTACAATCATATCCGAACCCACAACCTCCAACGAAACAAAGGCTGATTGGTTGCGCGCTCAGGGCATTATAGTTACAGAAGAGGACGAAAAGGATGCGGAAAGAGTTCTCCTCATAAGCGCACTTTACGCAATGATGCGAAACGACCTTTACTATGTAATGAAGGGTGAGCAATACACAATCCCTGCGGGAACCCCTCTTGAGGAAGCGGTTGTTATGTATATTGCCGCACTTTCGGGTCAGGAAAATTCCCTGGGCTCATTTATTCTCAAATTCTTCGGCAAAAACTCATTTGGTAGTCTTGAGGATTACATCTATTACACTTCACTTATGGCACTCTACACAAATGGTTACGTTTCTGTTATGGAAATAACTACTTTACCCAGAGAAGAGGTCTTCAGAAGACTTGCCATAATGACAATCCGTAATTATGGTCTGGCCATTGACTCTGAAAATGCCACAACAGAAGAATTACAGCAGAAGTACCTCACCGCTATGCTTGGTACTCATTACAGGGTTTCACTTGATCCCGCCTCCCTTATCAAGGCAAGCTCAAACCAAGGTATCCCCTACTACGTTCTACAGAGAATGGCGACAGAGGATGCCAATATGACAATTTCACACACACGATATACATACGAGCAATGCTTTGATTACGTGCTCAAAAAGACCCAGAGATTCGACCTTGAAAAAGAGTTCTTCTCCGATATTTATGAATACAACATTTATCTTGGTAGCAAGCGAGAAACCATTTCTGTGAGTCCTACACCCCTGACAGCAACCTCACTCGTTAAAATAAATGATGTTGCCGTTGTAGGCGGTCAATACACAAAGGTTGAGCTTACCAATGCAGGTATACAGGCATTCACAATCACTTCTACTTACACAGTAAACGGTAAATCGACCACCTCAAAATACAAAATCAACGTTATACAGGGCACTACACCGCCCCCTGACAGCGATCTCACAGGTCTTGTTCCCACAATTGGTTCATCAGATAACACCAACCCCTCAGGCGGTGGCAACAACGCGCTTGTGACAGACTCTAACGGTAATGTACTCATTACCGTGCCGCCTATGTCATTGGCGTTGCCTTACGTAACGGGAGTAAATGGTATAGCATCCAACCTTATCGGTAAGGTTCTTTCCCTTAACGACAAGGGGCAATTAGTCGACCAGGATGGTAACGTAATCAGTCAGGGCACGTTTGACACCCTTCCCGAGGGCTACAAATACGTCCTTGGTGATGATGGTATTATTAAGGTTGTTCTTATGAATGAAGAGGAAACTACCACAGCTGACAGTTCACCCTTACTTGACGGTGAAAACAGCGACGTTCGTTCCATTATAATCATAGGTGCCGTTGTTATGTGCATTGCGCTTATATTAGCGTTGATTATTACACTCATCGTAATCAAAAAACGCGGTAACAGTGCAGACCAGGTTAAGGCTCGTCGCCAAAAGGAAAAAGCAAAAAAAGCAAAGCTTGAAGCCAAAGAAGCCAAGAAAGCAAAGAAGAAAAAGAAATAAATCATTATAATTTTGACGGCAACAAGGCAAGAAAACCCTGTTGCCGTTGTTTTTTAAAAATAAATCGTATTTATTTTTAAAAATTGTTCATATTTTATGGTATAATATAGTATATAATTACATTAAGATATTTTAATTATAAATATCAAAGGAGGATTAAAATGGCAAACACAAAAATACTCATAGTTGATGATGATGTTAATATTTGTGAATTGCTTCGCCTTTACCTCGTAAAAGATGGTTTCGATGCCGAAGTTATTACAGATGGTATTACTGCCCTCAACACCTTTGAATCGGTTGAACCCGACCTTATCCTGTTGGATATTATGCTCCCCGGTGTGGATGGATGGCAGATTTGCCGTGAAATAAGAAAGACCTCTCAGGTGCCGATAATTATGCTCACCGCCAAGGGCGAAACCTTTGATAAGGTGCTTGGTCTTGAGCTTGGTGCTGATGATTACATCACAAAGCCCTTTGAGACCAAAGAGGTAGTTGCCCGAATCAAAGCTGTTCTCAGGCGTTCAGGCACACAAGCAGCCGTCCCCGAGCTTCCCAAGGAAGTCTCCTTCGATAAACTCACCATAAACCTTACAAACTACGAGCTTAAGGTTGACGGCAATCCTATCGACACTCCCCCCAAGGAGCTTGAGCTTATTTTCCACCTTGCAAGTAATCCCAACAGAGTTTACACACGCGACCAGCTTCTGGATGAGGTATGGGGCTTTGAATATTACGGTGACTCAAGAACTGTTGACGTTCACGTTAAACGTCTGAGAGAAAAACTTGAGGGCGTTTCTGATAAATGGGAACTCAAAACAGTATGGGGCGTAGGATATAAATTCGAAACAAAGTAAAAAGGTGATTCCATGACCACTCGAAGAAGTAAAAAAGGCGCCTTTTTCTTCAAATACTTTTTTATCTTTTCTGCTATTGTTCTTGTTAGCTTTTTTATAATCGGCGTTACACTTATGCTGTTTGTAGGCAATTTCCTTACAACACAGATGCTCACCGACACAAAAAACAACGCTTCACAGCTGGCAGATATGTCTGAAGAGCTTATGAGCTCAGATTTCATCAAAGAAAACCCTCAGGGTGCCGTAATGGTGCTATGTAAGAATGTCACCCTTATGGCGGACGCCACGGGCGCAGATATATTCATCTGCGACCCATCGGGCGGAGTTGTTATCTGTCCCGAAACTGTTAACGGCTTCCGTTTAAATGTTGACCACCACTGTGACATACACTACAATTATGATATTCCGGACATATATGTTCAACGGGTAAAACACGGCAGGGTATCAGAATTCACCCCCCTAGGTATGGTTTATGAGAAAAATCATTGTGTTTCAATGGAGCCTTTTTATGTAGACAATACCTACACAGGTTTTTGTGTTGTTGCCACTCCCCTTTCGGGTGCGGTTGCTGAAAATCTTGAAAACATTTTTGTAATGTTTATGTCGTCAGCGGCAATAGCCCTTGTTATCGTCACAATTGTAGTTTACATTATGACAGGTAAGATAGCAAAGCCCATCAGAAATATGGAAATTGCAACAACCTGTTACTCCTCGGGAGATTTCACATATCGTGTACCCGAGCTCAAATCAAATGATGAATTAGCGCACCTTGTAACGAAGTTCAATGCTATGGCATCGTCGCTATCCCAGCTTGAGGATTCCCGTCGAAGTTTCATTGCCAACGTATCTCACGAATTCAAAACACCTATGACAACCATAGGCGGATTTATAAACGGAATTCTTGACGGCACTATTCCTGAAGAAAAGCAAGCCTATTACCTTAACATAGTTTCATCGGAAATCGACAGACTTTCACGTATGGTTACAACAATGCTGAATATTTCAAAAATTGAAACAGGCAATGTTGATATGACTATTGAAGCTTTCGATATTTCTACGAAGCTGGTTACAACCTTCCTTGGGTTTGAGCAACTCATATCCAAGAAGAATATTGAGGTTCTGGGTCTCGAAGAACTGAAAGCAACAATGGTACACGGCGACAGCGCAATGATTGACCAGGTTATTTACAACCTTGTTGACAACGCCGTTAAATTCACAGAAAAAGACGGAAAAATCACAGTTAATACCGCTACGGACAAAAAATACTCTTACTTTGCAATCACCAATAGCGGTAAGGGTATTCCCGAAGCAGATATAAACAAGGTCTTTGACAGATTCTACAAGGTTGACCAATCACGAAGTACCGACGTAAAAAGCACGGGACTTGGTCTTTACCTGATAAAGACCATTGTAAGCCTTCACAACGGCACAATCACAGTAGAAAGTCAACCCGAAAACTACACACGCTTTACGGTTAAATTACCGAAGTAATATTAAATCAGACAAAACGTCTGCCAAAGGCAGAATGGAGGAACACTCAATGGATGACAATTTCAATAACATTCCCGATGCAGAGGTAAACGCTGCCTCTGCACAAGAAGAAACTAACACACCTGCACAGGCAGTGCCCGTTATTCAGCAACCTGTTGCAGAGCCTGTCGTACAGCCTGCGCCTGCATACGCACCTGTACAAACACCACCTGTTGCATATAACACTCAACCCGTTCAGCAACCCAATTCCTATTATGCTCCCGCTTATCAGCCTGCATATGCGCAGCCCCAGCAGACTGAACAGTCTCAGCAGACACCTGCACAGACTACCACAACAATGAAACCTGAAAAAAAGAAGAAGAACGTGGGTAAAGTAATTTTTGTTACAATTATATGTGTATGCATCGTTATTGCCTCAATCGGCCTCGGTGCCACACTTTCGTCAGGTGACAGTAAACCCACCGGAAACAAAACAGAGGAGCAGAGTCAAACGGAAGCAACGACAGGAAAGGGTGCTGATGCTCAGACTCAGGACTCACCTGTTGCTTATAAAAAATATTCAGGCAAGGGTGCTATGACACCGGCTCAGGTATATGAAGCAGTCAAGGAAATCAATGTTGGTGTGCTTGTTTATGCACAAAGTCAGAAAGCAGGAGAAGGCTCAGGTATTATCGTAGGTGAAGATCCCACGGGTAAATTCACATACATTTTAACTGCAGCTCACGTTATTGCAGACTCAGGCGTGGACATTCAGGTACAGTTTTATGATGATACCGAGGCGGAAGCTACTATTGTAGGTATCGACCTTAAAACCGACATTGGTGTTCTCCGCGTTGAAAAGACAGGCTTCAAGGCTGCAACCTTCGGTAATTCTGATAAGCTTGTTGTTGGTCAGACAGTATATGCAATCGGCAACCCCGGTGGTACAGAATTTTTCGGTTCTTTCACAAGCGGTATGATAAGTGCCATTGACAGACCTGTTCCCACAACAAACAGCTCCTACGATTTACCCTGTATCCAGCACAATGCGGCTATCAACCCCGGCAACTCAGGCGGTGCACTCGTAAACGAATACGGTCAGGTTATCGGTCTCAACTCTTCAAAAATCTCAAGCACAGAGTATGAAGGCATGGGCTTCTCCGTTCCTTCAAGTACTATGCTCAATGTTTACAATGAACTAGTAAAGAACGGCTACGTTTCCAACAGACCTATGCTCGGCATCACTTACTCACCTGTTTCCAGTGATTATACCTATGCTGCAGTTGCCTGGAAGAACAATCTCCCCTATGGCTCAATTGCTATTGCAACAATCAATGAAAACAGCGATATGGTTAACCACGACATTGAGGTTGGCGACATCATCACCGCTGTAAACGGCAAAGATCTTGAAACAACCGACATTCTCCTTGAAGAAATTGAAAATGCAAAGGTAGGCGATACGCTCGACCTTACCGTATGCAGACTCGGCAGAAGCGGTTCAATCGCAAAGACATTTAACGTTAAGGTTAAGCTTGTTGAGGACAAGGGCAACAACGTTGTTACCGAGCCGGAAACACAATACGACCCCTTCGGCAGCTACTTTGACAACTTCGGTTATTGATACTCAGAACAAAAACCCGATTAAGATTCACAAAGAAATCTTAATCGGGTTTATTTTTATTCAATTTTTTCCCAACGGTCAATACCCGCACGTTGCATTGCACCGACAATGCGTTCAGGCACATCGCCATATTGCTCCGAAAGAGCCTTTATAAGCTGTTTTACATCCTCACGCTTAGTGTTTTCATTGGCAGGACATTTACTCTCCACAACAGGCAGAGAGAGCCTTTCTGCGGCACTTTCCGCCTCGTGTTCACGAACGTATATTAGAGGTCTTATCATTGTTATATCCCTGCGAGAAAGGTATGTAACAGGAGCAAAGCAACCAACTCTGCTCTCAATGAGAAGATTCATAAGGAATGTTTCTGCGGCATCGTCAAGGTGATGCCCCAGAGCAATCTTATTGCACCCAAGCTCCTTAGCGGTATCGTGGAGAATCCCTCGCCTCATACGTGCGCACAGGCTACAAGGATTTGGCTCCTTGCGAACTTCAAATATAATTTCATACAGGTCAGTAGCCTTCACTACATATTCAACACCGTAGCTGTCACACATTTCCTTAATGGCAGAAAAATCCCCATCCACGCACCCGAAACGCATATCCAGAGTGATTGCAACAATCGAGAAATCGGCAGGATAAAACCTTTTCAATTCACAAAGCGATTTCAGTAAAATGAGTGAATCCTTACCGCCTGATACGCCAACAGCAATTTTATCGCCATCAGCAATCATTTTATAATCATCCACAGCCGCCCTTGTACGGCTTATTATACGCCTCATAATCAATCCTCGGTATCTTTTTCTTCCGCTGAAGAGTCTGCTTTTTTCTCTTTTGATTCAGTCAAAGAGGTTGAATTATTCTTCTCTTCCTCATCTTCTGCAGGCGGAACACGTTTGAGAGAAACTATAAGAATAACAACTGCAATCACAAGAAGAACACAAAGAACACCGATATATATCATCTTGTTGGTTTCCTTCGTTTCTTCCTCCTCGGTCTCGACATCGAGAAAAGTTTTGTGGTAATCGTCCATTTCAGATATATCCGTATAGCGTTTTTCAACGTCAATCTCAAGCTTGAACTCTGCCTCAGTTTCCGTTTCGGTAGCAGCACACGCAGTAATGCAAAATGAGCCGAGAGTTATAAGACAAAGAAGCAAAGCAATTAATTTTTTCATAAAGCACCAACCTTATAAACTTTCACAAGCAGATTTTAATTTCAGAAGTGCGGATTCAAGCACCGAGCGAGGGCAAGCCACATTAAGGCGCGTATATCCTTTGCCGCCTTCACCGAACCAGAAGCCCGGGTCTTGTATAATTCCACATCTGTTCTGTAAAAATGAATCAAGCTCATCATCACTCATACCCAGTCTGTTCATATCAAGCCACACAAGGTACGTTCCCTGACAATCAATCATATCAACACAAGGTATTTTATCCACAATGTTTTTCACTAGCTGAATATTATTATCAACGTAAGCGTTCATTTCATCAAGCCAATAATCACACTTGGTATATGCAGTTATTGTAGCCGGACGAGAAACAGAGTTTATACAACTGTAACCGTCTGTGGCGAGCTGTTGTCTGAACCGCTCCCGCAAGGAATCCGAAGCAATAATAATATTCGAAGTACCAAGTCCGGCAAGGTTAAAGCTCTTACTTACTGCAGTACAGATAACCGTGTTATCCACAAAAGCAGAGTCCACATTGTTTATTACGGTGTGCACCTGTCCTTGTCGGAGTATATCAAAGTGTATCTCGTCTGAGAGAAGCACAACATTATGCTTAAGGCAGATATCCCCCATCCTCTTTAATTCATCCTTAGTCCATACTCTTCCTACAGGATTATGAGGGCTACAAAGAAGCATCAATTTAACGTCATCGCGTGATGCAAGTTTTTCAAGCTGAATAAAGTTCATTTTATATGAATTATCAACTCTCACCAAGGGGTTATCAACAACTACCCTGCCGTTATTTTCAATAGAATTTCTGAAAGGATAATAAACAGGAGATTGTATAATAACACCTTCCCCCGCTTCAGTAAACGTTCTTATTGCCGTATTTATAGCAAAAACAACACCGCCCACACAGGTTATCCAATCATTTTCAATTTTGAAATTATGACGTCTGAGCATAAAACTACGAACAGCATCACGATAAGCCTTATCACTATCCGTATAACAGAAAAAGCCCTTTTCTGCATATTCTGAAACTGCCCTTCGTATTTCAGGAGCGGTTCTGAACTCCATATCCGCAACTGAAAGTGGGTATGCACCACGCTCAATTAATCCTTGGGGAATTGTGGTATCCCATTTGTATGAGCCCGTTCCCTGCCTGTTAAAAACACTATCAAACATATAAATTAACCTTTTATAAACAAAATTGATGAAGCAAGCAAAACCTGTGCAACAAAATATGTAACAATATTAAAAATCTTTATGGGATAGTTCTTTTTCTGACCACCGAACAAAATAACACCAAGAACGACATCAGACAAAAGGAAGCATAAAGAACCTAACGCAAGCACAAGCAAGGCAATAACACCGTACGCTCCGCCCGAAAGCATATAGTTTGCACCCAACATAGTCGCCTTTACAAACATAATATCAAGTATTACAAAATACGAACCCATACTCAACTTTACAAAAACACCAGGCATATTAAGTCCCAGTTTATGGTAACAAACAAGAGCAACCACACACAAGCCAACGGCAAGGCAAATTTCCAAGACGCTGATTTTGGGGTATTCGGGGAAAATGTTACCTAAGGCACGGATATATGATACTATGTAAACTATGTGACCCATCAGAAAACTTGTAAAACCGATTCCGAAACAGGTCTTCGTTGTATTAACGTGAAGAAAGAAGTCGCCAATCCAACCGAAAACGAGACCAAGAAGCATCGTGTAAGCATACTCTGTATGGTTATCCGCAATATAAACCGACAAAACACCTACAGCCACAAAAAGGGATGCACAAATCATTTTCAAAAAAAGTGATTTTTTGGATGGATTAGGCCACATAACCTTCAAAAATAACGGAACAAACACCATTTCCGCCATGCAACAAAGTGCAAACGCCACATATAAAGCCATAGAAAGCCTCCACAAATTACATTCAAGTATATTTTAACACATAGCTTATAAAAAGGCAACAAACAAAGAAATTGGCTGTGAGAATATTTTCACAGCCAATTTTCAAAATCAATATGTTAAATCTGTAATCAGCACTGTGCTGAAAAGCTCTTGTCGGGCAACGCCAACACGACCTACCATAACCACATTACCTGAACCCTTTATACTAACCTTCGCAATTTGTGTAAGGTTATCAATTTCCAAGGTATTTGGGTTAAACTCAACCTCAACGTAGCAATCGTGGTATCTGAGAGAATATTCAACCTCAGTCGCGAAAACCGATATCACAGGGTGGTTAATCGTTCTATCGATACGAGCCTTCGACATCGGAGAAAATACAGCTCCGGTGTAGCTTGGCGCAACATCAGAATTCTCACCTACGGGCTCAGGATTATCTTCGCTGACAAGAGTAAAACCCATTTTTACATTGCCATTGGCAAGAAGCTCATAAGTAAAACTGTCAATACCGTTGGGGTCAGTAAGGTAAGAGCCCTTTTCCCTTGAGAAAACAGGGAACAATGACATATCTGAGTCGCCCTTTTCATGAATATAGGGATTAGCAAGCGCTTCCTCCTTGGGAACAAACACACCGAGACCTTCAATTACACCCAGCAACTTATTTATAGCATCATCAGTTGCATGCTCACCACCCTCAGACACAACTCTGTTTGCAGGGTCACCGGGGAGCTCCTGATACTCAATTTTTTTAAAACCGGGCTTCTTTGCCTTAGCATTATTCATAACGTCGGCATATATTTTAACAATATCTGCTTTTGTTTTATTGGTCGAGAGCAAAGGATTCTGTGTCTGTCCTATCTGAGAAGAAGCCTGATTACTATTTTCGACAGGATTCTGTACCTGTTGCTGTGACTGAGTATTACCTGAAACAGTTGATTGAGAATTACCTGAAATAACAGATGACGTATTCCCGCCAACAACAGACTGTGTGCCGTTATTCACAGCAACGTTGTTACCAACAACCTGCTGACCGTCAACATAAACAGTTTCCGGAACCTGAGTTTGTTCAACAGTACCATTAAGTTTTTTATCCTCAGTAACAACACCGAAAACTACCAAAGAGAAATACGTGCTTAAAGCCATAAGAACCGAAAGAGCAACACAACCCACAATATAGCCTGTGCTCTTTTTACGTTTTTTCATCATAAAACCTCTTTCAAAGATGATACATTATATAGATTATATTAAATCAATGGAAATGTCAAGTTTTGAATTATCAAAAAGAAAACCGACCCACCTAAGGGAGTATAAATCAGGGATTTAATAGTCTTAAATCATTAACTTTGGTACATAGCTTCGTTAAAATGCGAGGGAACCCGTCAGGGTGCCCTCGCATTTATGCCTTGCTCTGCATCCAAATTTAAAAGATTAAGCTGCTGTGCAGTTTAAATTCAGATAGTTTTCGTTCAGACGAAATGATAAAAGCATCGTAAGGCTGGCGCCTACGATGCTTTTTCATAAAGTATTAACGGAAAATATCAAATTTAAACCTAATAATTTCCTTATTTACGCTCCCTTTAGTGAGTCGGTTATGTAATCAATTAAGTATATGAAAAACCTGTATAGCGAGTATGGAAGCCTAACTGACCGCTACCGTGTACAACACCAATAGCAACTGCCTTGATTGTTGCAGTAAGATCAGCTACACAATCATGGTCGATGCTGATGAACTGGCCATCTGCTGACATTTTTGCCTTAATTGTGTATGCCTTGTAGTTGATTTCGCCCTTCTGGAGCTCTTCAACAACAGCACTAACAGTACCATCGTTCTGGATTGTATCAACAACGTCTTCCATGTAAAGGATATCCTTAGACATTACTCTAAGACCATCTGTATCGGCCTTTGCAGGGTTAATCTGATCGTTCATAACGATTGTAACAATGTAGTCGTTACCATCTTTAGTTGCGCTTGCTTTACATGCGCCTGCTGAACAGTTGCTCAAAGGCATACGATCCTTAGCTTCATTAGAACCCTTGGGAGAGTTTTCAATTGTTGCATCAGCTTCTGCTGTCATAAAGCCTGTAATAAGGTTTGTAAGAGTGCCCTTTAATGCACCAAGAGCAGCATTAACAAGTGCGCTGTCTGCAGAAAGCTGGAGACCGTCGCCTTCAATTGTCTGCCAAGCCTTTTTATCGTAACCTGCTGCACCTGTATCAGTAATCTGCTTAATAGCCTTCTGATATGCACCAAGGGGATCCTTCTCGATATCGCTTGTGCCTGCTGCAGGAGTATTACCTGTATTACCGGCGTTGTTTGAAGTATTGTTTGATGTATTGTTTGATGTGTTGTTTGAAGTGTTGTTTGAAGTGTTGCTTGAAGTGTTGCTTGAAGTATTACTTGAAGTGTTGCTTGTAATGCTACCGGGTGTGTTATTAGAAGCAACATTATCACCGGCAACATCGCCTTCGCCTTCAACTGTCTCTGCCAAACCTGCGCCACCGTTAGCGAGCAAGATCACTGAAGCAATTGAAACAGCATTACTTGTGATGATTGTGAAGAGAAGTGCTATGCTGAGTATGATAGCAATAACCTTCATATCAGAATTTTTCATTGGTATAATACCCCTTTCACCATACTGTCACATTTAGACAGTATAATATTCTTTTTTAATATCTTAAGATTACTCCAAAGTACACAAAAAGTCAAGTGAAATTTACTGCAAATGACAAACATTATTTTAAATTCGTCAAAAAGCCGAAAAATCACACCATTTTTTGTGTATTCCATATATCTTTTGCATATTCGTTTATTGCACGGTCAGCAGCAAATCTGCCTGAACCAGCAATATTCATAAGTGACATCTGATTCCACTTCTTAGTATCCTTGAATGTTTCACGGATTTTCTTCTGAGCAAGCTGATAGTCTGCAAAGTCTGCAAGCACCATAAAGGGGTCATGGTGAATAATAGTACCTGAGATATCAGAGAAATCCTTACCATCAATACCACCATGAGTAATGAAATCGAGAACTTTACGGAGTTCGGGGTTATTATTATAGTATATCTGAGGATTGTAGCCTGCATTTCTAAGTTCTGTAACCTCGTGAGCACGCATACCAAACAGGAACATATTGTCATCCCCTACCGCTTCGTTGATTTCAACGTTTGCGCCGTCGAGAGTGCCGATAGTAAGTGCACCATTCATCATAAGTTTCATATTACCGGTACCGCTTGCCTCTTTACCCGCAAGAGAAATCTGCTCGGAAACGTCTGCCGCAGGCATAAGTCGCTCAGCATTTGTTACGTTGTAATCTTCAACGTAGAGCACTTTGAGTCTGCCCTTCACATCAGGATCCTTGTCAATCATCTCAGAAAGTGCAAGAATGAAACTGATGATACGCTGTGCAACAAAGTAACCGGGAGCGGCCTTTGCGCCGAAGATGTAAGTTTTGGGAACAAAATCGCCATCGGGATTTTCCTTGATTGCAAGATACTCGGAAACGATATTGAGTGCATTGAGGTGCTGACGCTTGTACTCGTGAAGGCGCTTAACCTGAACGTCGAATATCGAATCTGTGTTAAGCTTCACACCTGTTGTTTTATAAATATGTTTAGCAAATTCTTCTTTGTTTGCCTTTTTAATCTCAGCAATCTTGTTAAGAACTTCCTCATTATCCTTAAAATCCGCAAGTCTTGAAAGATTCTCTGCATCGTAAACGAACTTATCGTCACCAAGAAGTTCCGTAATATATGAGGTAAGTCGTGGATTAGCCTGGCATAGCCAACGTCTGTGTGCAATACCGTTTGTTACATTGGTAAATTTGTCTGGCATAAGTCTGTAAAAATCGTTAAAGAGTGAATCCTTAAGAATCCGGCTGTGAAGCGCAGAAACACCATTAACGCTGTGACAAGCAGCAACACAAAGATTTGCCATCCTCACAGCACCACCCGAGATAATTGCTGTACGTTCAACGTAGTCTGCATCGTGGGTGCACTCCCAGATGTATGCACGAAATCTGTTGTCAATTTCCTTTATAATATCGTATATACGAGGAATAAGTCGTTTAACAAGCTCCTCACTCCAGCATTCAAGCGCCTCACTCATAACGGTGTGATTTGTGTAAGCCATTGTGTTTGTAACAAGACGCCATGCATCGTCCCAACCATAACCGCATTCATCGAGAAGAATACGCATAAGCTCAGGTATTGCCATTGTGGGGTGAGTATCGTTGATGTGAATAGCCAATTTCTCGGGCAAATTGTCAACTGTGCCGTATTCACGAAGATGATGACGGATAATATCCTGTACAGATGCAGATACAAGGAAATACTGCTGACGAAGACGTAAAGACTTGCCCTCAGGGTGGTTATCCATAGGATAAAGAACCTTACTGATAACCTCTGCCATTGCCTGACGCTCCATTGAGCGCATAAAATCACCCTGGTTAAAGGACTTCATATCAAACTCAGGAGCTCTTGCACTCCACAAGCGAAGAACGCTTATGCCCTTGCCATCCTTACCTGCAACAAACATATCATAAGGAACAGCCTGAATAACATTGCCGTCAACAATCTCAACGTGGTGATACTGATTGTCCCAGCTTTCATTCACGCGACCCTCAAAGGTGATGTCAACTGCACTGCTCTCTCTGGGAACAAGCCACACCTCACCACCGGGGAGCCAGTTATCCGGAAGCTCAGTCTGTCTGCCCTCAACAAGCTTCTGACGGAAGATGCCGTATTCATACAGAATCGAGTAACCGCGTGCAGGATAACCCTGTGTTGCGAGAGCATCAAGGTAACATGCCGCAAGTCTGCCGAGACCACCGTTACCCAGACCTGCATCAGGCTCGCAATCATATATGCTGTCAAGCTTTATGCCGTAGTCCTTAAATACACCTTCAAATGTTTTTGTAAGATTAAGATTGAAAAGAGTGTTTTTAAGAGAACGGCCCATAAGAAATTCCATTGAAAGGTAGCAAACGCGTTTTTTACCCTCATCGTCCGCTCTTTTGCTCAGCTCTGCTCTGGACTGTGCCATCATATCACGGACAATCATTGCAACAGCCTTATAGTACTGTTCATTGGTTGCATTCTCGGTTGTAATACCGAAATAATGAAGAAGTTTATTCTCAAGCATTTCCTTTGCTTGTTTCTTTGTAAGCTTGTAATTCATACAAATCCCCCAAAAAAATTTATAAAAACATAGGTTTTTCCCTATCTGTTTGTACATTTTACACTAAAATACACTCAAAATCAACTGCAACAAAGAAAAAATGTTATTGATTTTCAAAGTATGTATATATTATATAAAAACTATGGGTAAACTATGTATAGTAAGTACATATTATGCTGATAAAAATCCCCGTCAAAGAAAATTAAAAAATAGTAATAATCTTTTCAAAAATATGTTGACATTTCCAAAAGTGTATGCTATTATATCAAGGCTAACAAATGCAGAGATACCGAAGTGGTTATAACGGAACGGTCTTGAAAACCGTCGTACGGCAACGTACCGTGGGTTCGAATCCCACTCTCTGCGCCACACGGGATGTTGCAGTCCCCTGCAACATCCTTTTTAATTCAATAACATTAATTTGTTACCAATGCAGAAGTACTCAAGTTGGTGACGAGGCGCCCCTGCTAAGGGCGTAGGTCGGGAAACCGGCGCGAGAGTTCGAGTCTCTCCTTCTGCGCCAAATAA
>JAZNLJ010000062.1:0-3751 GCA_045579005.1 Acutalibacteraceae bacterium
GGTGATTCATTTGTATTAAGCTTGATATATTGCTTATCCTGTGGCTGTTCTCCGGGTACGTAAGCCACAAGACCGCTGTATCTTTCATCAAGGAATTTGCTCATTTTATTTCTCCGTTCTGATGCTTACACTCTTAGCGTGTGCATCAAGCCCCTCTTCTTTTGCAAAGCGCACAACCTTATCTGCAACGCCTGTGAGAGCTTCTCTGCTGTAATACGAGAACTGTGTTTTCTTAACAAAGTCATCAACTGACAAAGGGCTTGAAAAACGTGCCGTACCGCTTGTGGGCAAGGTGTGGTTAGGGCCTGCAAAGTAGTCGCCAAGTGCTTCGGGACAGTTTTTACCAAGGAATACCGAGCCTGCATTTTTCACAAGACCCAGGTATTCGAAGGGGTTATCCACACAGATTTCAAGGTGCTCAGGTGCAAGAATATTTGACACTTCAAGAGCCTTTTTAAGTGAATCTGTAATAATTATTTTGCCGTTTGTATCTATTGAGCAACGGGCAATTTCTTCACGAGGAAGCTGAGGAATCTGAATTTCAAGCTCTGCACTTACCCTCTGTGCAAAGTCCGCATCGTCGGTGATGAGAACTGCAGTAGCCATTTTGTCGTGCTCTGCCTGTGAGAGAAGGTCTGCGGCAATGTGTGCGGGGTTGTTTGTACCGTCAGCAACAACAAGAATTTCGCTGGGACCTGCAATCATATCGATATCAACCATACCAAAAACCTGTTTTTTTGCCTCTGCCACAAAAGCGTTACCGGGGCCAACAATTTTGTCAACCTTCGGCACACTCTCTGTGCCATAAGCAAGGGCTGCAACTGCCTGCGCACCGCCGATTTTGAAAACCCTGTCAACACCCGCAATTTTTGCGGCAGCAAGAATAACGGGTTTTACCTTACCTGCCTTTGCAGGGGTAACCATAACAATCTCGCTACAGCCCGCAATCTTGGCAGGAACACAGTTCATAAGAACTGATGAGGGATAAGATGCCGTACCACCGGGAACGTAAAGACCAACCTTTTCGATAGGCATAACTTTCTGACCGATGATGATGCCATCGTTATCATTAATAACAAAGCTGTTACGAACCTGCTTTGAATGAAAGGCAGTGATATTCACCTTTGCCTGTTCGAGAATCTCAATAAGCTCGGGGTCAACCTGTGACATAGCTTCGTCGATTTCTTCTGCAGTAACCTCGATAACATCGTCAACGGCTCCGTCAAACTTTTTGCAGTATTCAACGAGTGCCCTGTCACCGTTTTCACGGACATTTTTAATAATATCACAGACAATGCCTTCAACGTCTATTGTCTGTTCGCTACGCTCCAAAATTTCATCAATTGAAATTTCGTTGCTGTTATAAATCTTAATCATTTCTTTTCCTCCACTATGGCAGAGAGGGAATCCCTGAGTCTGTCAATAAGCTGTGATTTGAATTTGTAGCTTGCCTTATTTGAGATAAGGCGTGCGCTGATATTGACTATTGTTTCTTTAGGCTCAAGACCGTTTTCATAGAGGGTTGCGCCTGTTTCAACAATATCAACGATAACGTCAGAAAGACCTAAAATGGGTGCAATTTCAATGGAGCCATTAAGCTTGATTATATCAATATCACGACACTTGCCGTTATAGTAGGTTTTGGCAATATTTGTAAATTTGGTGGCAACCCTGAGTGTGCTTGTGCCGTTGTCGTTAAACTCCTTTTTGCCTGCAACACACATACGGCATTTGCCGATATCAAGGTCAAGGAGCTCGTAAACATCGGGTGCGTATTCAAGGAGAATATCCTTACCTGCAACACCAATATCTGCAGCACCGCGTTCAACGTAAATTGCAACATCTGAGGGCTTAACCCAGAAATAACGAACCTTCTTTTCGGGGTTTTCAAAGATAAGTCGGCGATTCTTCTCGTGAATCTGAGGACACTCAAAACCCGACTGTTCGAACATTGCATAAACCTTTTCACCGAGTCTGCCCTTGGGCAATGCCACGTTGAGGTAGCCATCGTCAGCGCTTGCTTCCTGCTCTGCCTCATTTTTCTTATCAAGAATTCTGTCAACCTCATCAAGGTATACCGCAAAACCGATTGCACCTGCATTTTTGTTGACGCGGCTCATAAGTCGGTCATAACGACCACCCGAAAGAACACTTACGGGAACGTTGTGCAAAAAGCCCTTGAATACGATGCCATTGTAGTAGTTCATATCGTTGACAACAGAGCAGTCGATATTTATGTTATCTTGATAGCCCTTCGAGGTAAGTTGATCACACACGGCACAGAGCTCGTCAAATGCAGTCTGCATATCAGCATTTACTATTGTAGCTCGGATTTTGGGAAGTGACTCGGCAGGAGTGCCGTATGCATTAAGTAAGTCAATAAGCTTTTGTGAAAGTGTTTCGCCTACGCCAAAGCTACGGCAAAGTTCAAGTATAACACCTGTATTCTTTTCACCAACAGCAGCAACAAGTTCTGTTTTGTTACTCTCGGTAAGACCCATCGCATCAAAAAGGCTGCCGAGAATACCCATGTGAGAAACGTCAAGGACGTAATTCTCGCTGATAGCATAAAGACTGCGTGCCGCAAGTGTGATAACCTCGCAAACCTCCCGGTCTGTGATGTCACCCATACACTCAACACCGGTCTGCATAATCTCGCTGAAGCCACCGGCTTTTTTTGTTACACGGTAAACGTTTTCATTATAATAAACCTTTTGCACACCATCTGCAGTATCGTCAAGATTTTTTATAATCGAGAATGTAACGTCGGGCTTAAGTGCCATAAGTCTGCCGTCTGTATCGGTGAATGTGATGCAGTTATCACTGACAAGGAAATCCTTATTACTTCCGTAAAGGTCGTATTCCTCAAACTTGCTCATTTTAAACGGCTTGTAGCCGTACTTTGAATATAAACTGCGCAATTCGAATATAATGCGCTCTGAATTATTAAGAACAGATAAGTCTATGCTCACCGTTATTTACCCTCTTTCTCGTTAAGTCTGTCAATAATTTTACGGTAACCGCCCGTTCCGTATGAAAGGCACTTGTTTACTCTGCCTATTGTGGCGGAGCTTGCGCCTGTTTCGGCAGTAATCACCGTGAAGGTTTTACCCTCGTCAAGCTTCTTAGCAACGCTCAGACGCTGAGAAAGTGAGATAAGTTCATTTATTGTGCAAAGGTCCTCAAAAAACTCGTGACAATCTTCACGGTTTTCAAGGCTTAAAATTGCATCGAAAAGTTCATCAATACTGCTGTCTTTAAAAGGAGTCATAACTGATACCACGCAACAAAAAAACCGTTGCCCCTTTCATAAATTGCCTTACAAAAAAGCGTGTTCATATAGTAGCACGCTAAAGTGCTAAAGTCAACACATTTTTAATAAAAAACAGAAATATTTTTTGTTTTTGTCAGTATAACTAAATTATTAAGAAGGAAATACCAATATATGGCTATTTTCTTGGTTTCTTCCCTCTTTAAAAAATGAAAATTTTACCTGATAAACACTTGAAAAAAGGAATATAATTATATATAATAGATGAGCAAAATGTAGCAATAAACCAAATATTTGCTGGAATAGCTCAGTTGGTAGAGCAGCTCAGTCGTAATGAGCAGGTCTTTGGTTGTATTTAAGGATATACCTTTCCACCACCATTCCACAAATTAAAATCCAATATCTGCTGGTGTGGCTCAATGGCAGAGCAGCTCATTCGTAATGAGCAGGTTGCAGGTTCGATTCCCGTCACCAGCTCCA
>JAZNLJ010000063.1:0-13975 GCA_045579005.1 Acutalibacteraceae bacterium
GGTATGTATTACCTGTTGTTGTGCCGATATATGTAAAGTTTGTCTGTCCCTGTCCTCTGCGGTAAACGTTGTACTTAACTGCACCGTTTACCTTGTTCCAGCTGAGCTGAATACCATTAATAGCGTTGGTTGAGGACACCTTGGGGGTTGCGGGCTTGAGCTGAGGAATTATTTCAGTTTCAACCACTTTACCGCAATCGATACATTCCTTATACTGTGAACCGGGGGTATTGTCTGATGGCTGTAAATCAATAATCCAGTGACCTGTAGTGTGTCCTGTTGCAGGAAACGTTACGATTTCAAGAACCTCGCCACAACTTATACACTCTCTGTGTTTTGAGCCTTCGGTTGTACAGGTTACGTATTTATCAAATATCCAATCACCTGCTGTGTGACCTGTAGCAGGAAGCTCAGTAGTCTTTCCGACAAATTGATTGCATAGCGGACAAAAATCACCCCTCTTACCCGATTGGGTACATGTCGGATTAATTGTTGCCAGTACTATATAATGCTCACCCATAACTGATGATTCAAATGAGTCCCCACAAGTCAAACAGGTAGAAACTATCTTGCCCGGAACTGTGCATGTAGCCTGACTTATAATCTCTTCAGCATAATTATGACCTACAGCAGCAATTACCGTTAAACCAACAGTTTCGTTGCAGTCAGAGCACTTTTTATACTTCAATCCATCCTGAGTACAGCTTGGTGATACGCTAATTATCCATTCGCCTAATGTATGTGTTTTTTCAGGAACTACAACGGCCTGTGTCTGAATACCGCATACATTACATTTTTCTATACGGTAGCCTTTTTTTGTGCAAGTAGGAATTTCAATATCAAACCATTGTGTAAGGTGCGGTTTTTCTTCTATAGTGCATTCCATATATATACCGCAGTTTTCGCACTCGGTATGCTTGATTCCTTTTTCTGCACATGTAGACTCCTTATCAACTATCCAATCTTCTGCAGTATGCGGAATCTCATGCATTTCTTCTGTGCGCGTTTGTAAACCGCATACAGAACACTCTTCTATCCTACTTCCTTTTTGGGTACATGTTGGTTTTCTAACAACAACCCATTGCATTTGATGCGGTTTTTTCTCAACAACATCCGTCATATATAAGTCGCAGTTTTTGCACACTGCATGTTTTGTACCCTGGGCAGTACAGGTCGAATCAACATCTATTATCCACTTATCGGTTGTGTGCTTGGTATATGATTTTCCAGCATTTGCAAAATAGTCGTTTCCTTCTGCCTCCATATACAAAAGAGATAAATCGTAGTTACATCCGAATATTACTTCAGACATAGCAGAACAAGCTGCAAAAGCGTTACTTTTTATGTTTCTTACACCATCACCGACTGTAACTTTTATGAGATTTTCGCAGCCCGAAAATACATAAGCATTAATATCAGTTACGTTATCCGGAATTGTTATCGATTTAAGATTTATACAATTTTCGAATGCCGAACTACCTATATCCGTTACACTTTGCGGAATAGAAGCAGATGTAACGCTCTCACACCCTAAAAAAGTGTATGGTTTTATAATAGCTACACCATACGGAATAACTAAATTTTCAACCAAATCGTCACCCAGATACAGAGCAGTAGCATAATACATCGGGTTAGCTTTCTTTCCTAAAAAATCAATACCGCACCACGAAGCTATATCCGTAATATAAACCTTTTCAAGAGCCTCACAGTTTGTGAAGGCATTCACTCCTATTTTACTTACACTGTCCGGGATAATTATGGCTCTAAGATTTGTACAATCGCTGAATGCAGAATCCCCCACATTAGTTACACTATTTCCAATTGTAACTGACGCAAGACCGCTGCAACCGCTGAAAGCAAATTCACCTATGTCAGTTATACTATCGCCCACAGCAAACGAAGTAAGACTTTTACAGTTGAAAAAGCTATAAGAGCCTATACTTTTAGTTTTATCACCGATCGTGACTGATGCAAGCTTTTCACAATTCAGAAAAATCTCGCTTTCCAGCTTCGTTACATTATCCGGAATATTCACCGAGGTAAGGCTTATACAACCACGAAAAGCACCTTTACCTATACTTGTTACACTGTCCGGAATTGAAATCGAGTCAAGCATTTTGCAATCCCTGAACGCCTCAACACCGATGGTTTTCACGCTATCGGGAATATTTATCTTTTTTAAATTATTGCAATTATAGAATGTTTTATATTTTATATCTGACAAAGACTTACCCAGGGTAATTGATTCTACATTTTCACAATAATAAAAAGCAGATTCGCCTATACTGGTTACACTATCGGGAACTACAACCGAGGTGAGTCCTGAACAGGAAAAAAATGCATATTCCCCTATAATTACCGCACTATTCGGAATCGTAACTGACGTAACCTTATGGCAATTATAAAAAGAATAATTACCTATGCTTTTCACGCTATCGGGAATTACAACTGATCTGAGAGAGAAACAACCGAAAAATGCCCAGTTACCTATAGCCTCCACTCCATACGGAACAACTAAATCGGTAAGCAATTCACCATTAAGATATAGCTCCCTTGCATAATACATAGGCTGTGAATAGTATCTGCCGTCAAATCGGATATTGCACCACGCAGCGATATCTGTTATATAAACACGCTCAAGCTCCTTACAACCCCAAAAAGCCGATTCGCCAATACTTGTCACGCTGTCCGAAATAGTAACAGACACAAGACCGGCACATTTATAGAATGCATATGCACCTATCCTGGTCACGCCCTCATCAATTATAACCTCCGTAACCTCCGTTCCCCACGGTGCAGGAAACGAAGACAGATATTCTCCTGTTTCGCCATTGCCACTGATAGTAAGAACTGTACCATCAAGTGACCATACACAATCACCCGTTGAACCTGTTGTTGCTGCCTTTGCATTTAATACAAAAGTGCCCACGGGTTTAACGCTGCCGAAATCCACCGCACAAATACCTGCATAAACAGAGCTGAAGATAATTGTAATTGCGAGAAGGAATGCAAATCCCTGTTTCAATATCTTCCTCAAAAAAACCATCTCCTCTGATGCAAAATCAAGCTATATTTATATTAACACAAACCTGCAAAACATTCAATTATTTCAATACGGCAAATCTTCTGAAAATAGGGTTGTTTTATTAATACTTTTATATTCTGATTACACATCGCAAAGCTTTGATATCCGGGTTATTACATAAACCATTAACCTTGTTCCATTTACACCATACCCTGAACCAAACCAAAAAGCTTTTGCGTTACACAGTTCAAATTCATATAATCTTCTTCCAAATAAAATAACCAAAGCATCGTATGGCTGATGCATACGATGCTTTATAAAGTATTAACGGGAAATATCAAATCTAAACCAAACAAATCCCCTGTTTACACTACATATATAAGAGCGTTTTATCAATAACTTACAGTAACTCTTTCACCTGAATAATAGGAACTGATATAATTGCTACCACAACAAGCTCTTACCGTGTAAGTATAGCGTTTGTTCTTTTCGGCAGTCTTATCAATATAAGTTACTTTACCGTTACCTGTTGTTGTACCTATTCTTGTCCAGGTTCCTGTTGTTCCTTTGCGATAAACAGAGTACCATGTTGCACCGGGAACCTTCTGCCAGCGCACATTCACACCCGAAGAGGTGTTGGTTACCGAAACAAGCTTAGGTGTTGACAGATAATATGTTTTCCAACCGTAAATGTTATATCCGGACAAGGCTTTTGATACATATGCCCTTATAGTATAAGTATACATCGTACCGCTCTTAACATTTGTATCAACATAGCTTGTTTTGGTTACGGTTGCAATCTTGGTCCAGGATTTTGCATTGCCGGCTTTTCTGTAAACATAATAACTGCTTGCTCCGGAAATTTTGTTCCATGTAAGACTGACACCACTTATGTTGTTCTTAACAGTGAGTGTAGGTGGTTGGAGATACTTCACACTCTTACCGGTATTGTTATAACCTGAAACCGTTGTGCCGCGATACGCTTTTACTGTGTAAGTATATGTTGAGCCGTGCTTAACGTTTGTATCACGATATTTGATTGCATTGGTTTTGCCGATATAGCTCCATTTAGTTGCGCCATCAGCCTTACGATAAACATAATAAGCCCCTGCGCCGGGTACAGCCTTCCACTCACATGTTACTGCACCGTAACCGGTTATAACTGAAGTAATATTAGGTGTTGACAGGTATTTTATCTTCCATCCGTCTGCGTAATAACCGGACATATTATTCCCGATAAAAGCCTTTGCGGTATATATATACTCCGTACCGCTCTTCACATTCTTATCTGTGTAATAAGTTGTTGAAACTGTAGCAATACGTGTCCAATACTTTGCATTTGGGAGTTTCCTGTAAATGTAATAGCCAGATGCCGCAGTATTCTTACTCCACGTAAGGTACACACCATTCGGCTTATTGGCACAAGTAAGCTCAGGAGCATCTATTGCTTTTACACATCTCACTTTGTACGTACTTCCTGTATTGCCATCAAAAGCCCTTACGGTGTAGCACATCAATGCACCATTAGTTTCTCCTGTATCATTAAAGGTGAGGGTTTTTGCGTCCACCGTCGTAATATATGTCCAGGTCGTTGCACCATAAATTTTTCGATAAACTCTATAATTCTTCGCACCCTCTACAGGCTCCCAACTAAAGGTGATGCCTGTATAGGAGTTTGCGATGCTTGAAATCTGAGGCACGCTAAGGAAAACATTTTTCACAGTATCCGAAAATGCACTATAACCATCTGCTTTCTTGCTACGCAACTTGTAAAAGAACACTTCACCCGAAGCAACATTTGTATCCTCAAAGCTGAATATATTTTTATCAACAGATTTAACGAGCTTGTATTCGCCATCCGCACTACCATTTGCTCTATAAATCTCGTAGCCTGTTGCACCTGCAACCTCATCCCATTTCACAACTGAGCTTGATGTGCTATTGGTGATTGTAATGCTCGCAGGAGCAGCAACATAAAGAAGTTCAAGCGGATCTTTTGTATCAGCTATACCACGGCTACCTTCAACAATTGCAGCAACTGCATAAGAGTAAATGGTGTTGCTGATTACACGAGTGTCAAGATACTGCGCCTCGTCAACTGTTGCAACCTGGGTCCATTCCTCACCACTTGTCCTGAAAACCGCGTAATTCTGTACATTTGCAACCGCATCCCACTTAACAAGGATACCTCCATCGGCTATTTCGGGAGTGGTTTTACCGATTGAATTGATTCTTATAAGTGTATTGCTGACATCACTGTGCAGACTATCAGCATTATCACTTATAGCCTTGATTGTATATGAATACTTTTTACCGAAGGATACAGAAGCATCAAGGAAACTTGTACCTTCAACCGAGCTTACTGTGGCAATAAGCTCTGATACCCCGTCATTTACTGAACGATAAATTTCATACGCTGTTGCACCGAGAGATCTTTCCCAGTTAAGCTCAACACCCTCATCAACATTTACGGCAACAACTCTACCGGGTGCCTTGATGAAGTAGATTGCCTCTGATTGAATCTTTGCGCTTTCAGAGTTACTTATAACCGGACATACAGAATAAACGTAGTATGCGCCGCTTACTGCAGATGTATCTGAATAATAGGTTGCGCTTGCGGTCGCTGTACCTATCTTTGACCACTGACCACCATCTGCAGGCTTACGGTAGATTGAATAAGCGCTTGCATTCTTAACCGCTGCCCACTCTATCCTCACGCTGAATTTTTCCGGAGTAAGTGAATTGATCTTTGCAGGAGGCACACAGGTAATTGTGTAGCCTGAAATATTGTAAGAGCTTTCGCCACCGTTCGTATATGTTTTCACCGAATAGGTATAGCCCTTACCTGCTTCAACGTTTGTATCAACATAGTAGTTATTTACTGTTTCGTCATACACGTTCAGAGCATTCTGAATACCCACAGCTTTACGGTAGATTTCATATCTTGTAGCGTAGGTATTATTGGGCCACTCAAGTCTTATACCATCAACGGTATTTACTGCACTGACAACAGGAGCGGCAACATAGTAAATAATCGCACCGACATCTGCAGGCATACTCTCAAATGTGTCAGTACCTGAGATGATATCATACTCGTAAGTTTTACCGTTTTCAACAGCAGTATCCTTATATACGGGAGAAATCGTTGCGCTACGTGAAGTAAGTTTCTTCCACTCAGTTTCACCATATTCGCGACGCATTACATTATAAAAACTTGCGCCTGGTGTGCCTGACCAGCTAATCTGAACACCGCCCACAACGTTCTCAACCATTGTTATAACGGGCTTTGCAACATATTTACAGGAAACCCCTATATTATCACGAAGACTTTCACCATAAGCATTAGCGGCAGAAACAGAATATATATATGTATATCCGCTTTCGAGACCTGTATCAATATACTCTGTTGTATATTCACCGGGTGCTGTACCCACCATTGCCCAGTCAGTACCTGATGTTTTGCGGTAAATAACATAACCATCTGCTCCCACTACGGGCTCCCAAGTGACCTTAAGACCATCTTTTGCAGGAGCAGCACTTTTGGTAACAGGAGCTTCCAGAGTTGAAACAGCCTCGAAAAATCTTATTTCCTGAAGTCCGTCCTCAACAGATATTGTTTTATCTGCCTCGCTTGTGGAGTAATACTCCTTGCAGTAGAACTTGATATCTGTTGAAGGATGTCTGTCATCAATAATCTCAAACTGCATATTAAAGAAATTAGATGCAGTTGTGGAAGTTGATACGGAAAGCGTATTCATATATGCGATAGAATACATATTTTTATCAAGCTCTGTAACCCCGTGGATAAAATTACCCTCAAAGTTCTGCACGGTACCCTCTGTTGAGTTTGTGCGCATTGCAGGACCGCAATTAACAGGCTTTAAAACCGTGCTATCATATTCGACCACGATTATAGTACCTGCAATATTCTTTTGGTTTGCGGTAACGCTGATTTTATAGGTAAGTTTGTTATTATCAACAGGAGAGGTGCTGACAGTAAACAAACTCTTGGCGCTTACAACCGCCGCTGAAGCCGATATTGTTGCTGCGCTGAAGCAGGACAAAAGCATTGTCAGGCAGAGTATAAGCGATAAAACTCTTTTAATCATAAGTCCTCCCTATATTAATAGGACATTTTTCCTTCACGGAAAATTCCTTCTTTATGAAGACTATCCCTCGCTCATAAGAGCGAGGGGTATTAATTCATTAATAAAGGTCTTTACATGTAAGTCCCTTTGCATTGTATGAGCTGATATAACTTGAGCGACAGGCTCTTACTGTATAGGTATATGTAACACCCTTCTTAGCAGTTTTATCAACATATTGAGATGTCTTTCCACCACTGAGAGCTGCTACACGCTGCCATGTTTTACCCGGACTCTTTCTGTAAACATTATAATATGTCGCACCCGGAACTACACGCCACTTAACGGTGATACCGGCTTTTGAACTTCTTGCACTGATAAGCACAGGATCAGAAAGTCTGAGTAAATACTTGCCGTTTGAATCGAATCCGCTATAATAACCGCTTACAGCTCTTACAGTGTATCTGTAATACTTACCACTTGAACTCGAAATACCTGTATCGGTATAGGTTGTGCCCTTAACTTCACCAAGGAAGTACCATGTTTTTGCACCTTCACCACGGCGGTAAACTCTGTATTTTGTTGCACCGCTTACTGCACCCCATTTAACCTGAAGACCAGTTGAAACGTTTGTTACGCTAACAAGCTTGGGCGTTGCAACATACTTAAGATAAATACCTGATTCAAATCCACTGAGCACAGTCTGATTATATCCACCGGGATATTTAACAGCAGAGCCACGATTTTCATTTGTAGCTCTTACGGTATATCTGTAATACTCACCGTTCTTCATACCAATGTTTTTGCCGTTTGAATCCTTACCATAGTCAACATAGTATGTTTTTGAAGAACTGAATGTACCAAGATATGTCCAGGTCTTTGCACCTGCACCACGTCTGTAAACTCTGTAGCCCGTTGCACCTGTAACAGCAGACCATGTAACCTTAACACCGTTAACAACGTTTTCACGACTAAGAAGTTTTGGTGTTGCAAGGAAGAGTCTTGTAATACCCTTTTCTATATATGCACCACAGCCTGTGCTGTTTGCAGCAGAAACTGTATATGTGTATACAACGTTACTCTTGGCAGTTTTATCTGTATAAGTTGTATCTGTTGCTGTGCCGATAAGAGCATATTCCTTACCGTTAATCTCTTTTCTATAAACGTTGTACTTTGTAGCACCGGCGACAGGAGTCCAGGTAATTGTCATACCGGCTACGTCTACCGCGATTGATACCATTTTCTGAGGTGTAGCAAGTCTTGTAATTGCATTACAGGTTGCTTTCACACTGTTTATCTCTGTGCTGAGAGCCTGAATTCTATATGTGTATGAACCGTTAACAACAATAGCCTTGTCAACATAAACACTTGATGAGGGAGAAACACGAGCCAATTCAACGAAGCTGCCTGAACCTGTCTTCTTCTCAATAACATATTCAGTTGCACCGTTAACGTTGCTGAAGTAAAGTTCGATACCCTGTTCTGTGTTTGCTACTGCAAACTCTGGAGCTGAAAGGAATTTAACTGTGGGGATAGCCGCATCTGTACCTGCGCGGTAAATACCCTTGATAGCTTCAACCTTGTAATTATACTCAATGAAACTTTCAATTGATTCGTCTGTGTATGTTGTCTTGGTTGTAGTTGCAACCTTTACCCAAGCGCTATCAGATTCGGTTGCTCTCTTTCTGTATACCTCATAGCTTTCAGCATGCTGAAGAGCACCCCAGGTAATTGTTGCACCATAAGGAGCAGCAACTGCTTTGAGGGTTGTGATTGTACCGAAGTAAAGACCGGCAACACCTGTTTTATTATAGGCAGTTTCACATTCAAGCGCGTTAACCGCTGACACTGAATAGAAATACTCTGTACCGAGCGCAATGGTGTTGTCAGTATAGTTTGTTTTTTCCACGTTTGATGCTATTTTCTGCCAGGCAGAAGAAGCTGTTTTACGGTAAACGTTGTATGACGCACCGTTTTCAACTGCATCCCACTCTGCAACGAGAGCACCGGCATTTGAATAAACCTTTGTTACAGCGGGAACCGCTGTCTTAAGGAACTTAACTGTAGGAATCGTAGCACTTGTACCCGCACGATAAATCCCCTTGATTGCTTCAACCTTATAGTTATAGTCGATACCGCTGATAATTGCCGTATCCTTGTAGCTTGTGTTTGTATTAAGCACAGACGCAACCTTAACCCAAGCATTTTCAGGCTCTGTTGCTTCTTTTCGGTAAACTTCGTAGTACTCTGTCTTCTTAAGTGCACCCCATGTTACTGTGATACCATCAACTGAAGGAGTTGCAGAAAGTGTTTCGATTGTACCGAAGTTGAAGCCTACAACACCATTCGTATTATAAGCTGTTTCGCCGTTTTCGTTGCCTGCAGATACTGTATACTCATACTCAACACCGATAGTAATTGTTTCATCAGTAAAACTTGTATCTGTTACCTTTTTATCATTAACTAATTCCCACTTAGAAGTTCCTGCTTCTTTACGATAAACGTTGTAGAATTCAGCACCGGAAACGGCTCCCCATTCAACAACGAGATTCTTGCCGGTTGAAAAAACCTTGGTTACTGCGGGAGTATCAAGAGTAAGGAAGCTGTCCGAATAAAAGCTGATACCGTCACCAGTTCTCTGAACGTCATTTTCGCTATTACCGTCATCAGTTCTGTGTTCAAGGCAACGGAATTCAACATCCGCCATTGAACCATCTTCGGCAATTACTTCAAAGGTAATTGTGAAGAAGTCTTTTTCAGCAGTAATATTCACACCGCTTGTGCTCATATACGCCATTGAATATTTATTGGCGTCATCATAAACCGGACCTGTTTCATAAACACCTGAAACATAAGGGCTTGCTCCACCAGCAGCGCCGGTAGAATCCTCTACCACCCTGAGAACACTGCTGTCATACACCGCATGAACAATAGAGCCAATTAACTTGTTCTGTCCAGGGAGAAGGCTGATTGTATATGTGATAACACCATCTGCCATACCCGAGGTTGAAACATTCAGGTAATCATTTGCACTTGCTGCTGATACTGTAAATGCTGTTGAAAAAACAGACATCACCATCACACAACAAAGCAATACAGAAATAAATCTCTTCATTTTATTTCCTCCTAAAGAAGTTGAATAAACTTATATTATGAACGCTTGATCAAAAGACCATTAGCATCAAATCCGCTGAATACGTTGCCTGATGTAGCTCTTACAGTATATCTGTAGTATCGTCCTCTGACAACGTCTTTATCTGTATATGAACCACCAGTTACTGTTCCGAGGTAAGTCCATGTAGTCTGACCCTCACCACGACGGTAAACTCTGTAACCATTTGCACCATTTACGGTATTCCACTTAATTGATATACCTGATGAGGTATTACTAATCGATGTTAACTTAGGTGCTGCAACACATTTGATAAGCAAGCCACTTTCAAAGTTACTGTACAAATTGTAGAAAACTGTTCTAACAGTATATTTATAGTAAACACCGCTCTTAACATTTTTATCTGTATATGACACAGCCTTTGTTGTTGTGAGGTATGTCCAGGACTTCTCGCCTTGTGCGCGTCTGTATACTCGATAGCTGCTTGCATTCGGTACAGCATTCCATTTTACTGTAATACCATTTTTAGCATTTGTAATACTTGTGAGATGAGGAACACCCACGTACGCAATACGTTTTGACAAATATGCGCTGTTTCCGTTAGCACCATATGCTTTCACAGTATAATCGATATTTCTTCCGGAATTTGCCGCTTTGTCAAGATATGATGTTTGGCTGACAGTAGCGATATATGTCCATGTCTTTGCGCCATTGTATCTGCGATACACATTATACTTTGTTGCGCCCGCAACTGCATTCCACTTAACACTCACACCGCCTGTTACTGCAGTAAGTGTAACAGTGGGAGCCGTGTAATACCACACAGGAGCAGTTGCCTTTATTACGCTCGAGCCTTTGTTTACACAAGACCTGACACCATATTCAAGTTTCTTGCCACTGGGAGCATTTTTATCAACATAGGTTGTTGCATTGCTCTTGGCATCAGCAACATAAGTCCATTCAGAAGTGCCTGCTTGACGTCTGTAAATTTTATAAGCAGTTGCACCTGATATAGCGGTCCAACTAACCTTCATTCCCGAATAATAAACTGATGCGGAAACCTTTGCAGGGGCAGCAACATAAGTGCCTGTAACACTACCTGCAAAACCTGAGTCAAGAACACCATTCTTATCGAGAGCTCTTACGGAATATGTGGCTGTAACACCGGGCTTCACAGTATTATCGTCATAGAAATTCTGTGTACCGGGTACAGTTGCAATAAGGTCATACTTATTGGTTGTCTTGTTTAATCTGAACACTCTGTATTGTGCAGCTCCCGCACCCTTTTGCCAGGTAACTCTGAGACCTGTATTAGTTGAAGAAACTGAACTCAGTTTAAGTCTGCTGATAGTTGAGGTCGTATGTGTATACATAACCGAAGGGAGTGTATCAGTCTTGGGAATACTGAGATTGGGATCTGTACTGTTGAGCTCCATACAGTAGAACTTAACCGTTGTCTGGGGTCTATCAGGATGAATTGCCTTAAATCTGATTGACATAAAGCCCTTTTCACTTGAGCCTGTGCTATAGGAATCGAGTGTAACATAACCAACCGTGAAAATGTTTGTGCCGTCAATTGAATTACCTGCAGTGTAAAAGCCCGGTACAGCCTGTACAGGCTCTTTATATGAGTTTGTTGTCATAAACGCACCGTTATTTGTACAGGCAGGCTGAAGAACGGATGCATCATAGATAATTCTGATAATTGCACCATTAAGAGTAACGTTCTTTTTGAGATAAATGTCATACGTCACGTAATCATTCTCAAAAGAGCTTGCGTCAATCCTCATAGCATTCAGCGGTGAAACAGCACTCGCCGTAACACTCATAACCGAAAACATCGATATGAGCATAACCACACACATAACCAGTGATAAAACTTTCTTCATCAGGGTATCTTCCTTTCAATAAAAGCGGATTTTGCTTATAGGGCAACCGAAAGAACACAGTCCACCCTATGATAAAAATTGTACATAATAAATATAACAAAAAAACCGCCTCGTGTCAACGAAAACGGCTTAAAAGAAAATATAAAATTGAACAAAAAAACTGTGCAAATTTTATACACTAAAAATAAAATACTAATAAACTAAAAACTAAGTGTGAATTAACCGTGAATAACTATGAACCAATCGTGAACTAAACTGCCATCCTGTGTCGGACACTGAAGAGGACGTCCTCCTCTTCACGTTTGAGCTCTTTTATAGAGATACTGATAATATTTCTGACAGTACCACCCGATAGAGAAACTCTGTTACGAAGCATATTTTTCGCTTTCTGTACATTTCTGCCATCACCGAAAACAATACAATCGATAGTCTTATAACGAAGATTGTTTTTAGTAATAAAGGCGCAAACCTCAGGCGGAATCTCACCCATATATTCATCACAGGCAAAGATGATTTTGTCAAAGTCGTCAACGTCCACACCATAATTGCCGACTGAGGAAAACCTGCGCACACGGTTGATGCCGAAGTAACGACTGAAGGCTGATTTGTGTGTGTTGTGGTTGAGCTCAAGGGCTTTGGTGTCGCGTTTTCTGAGGATGCTTTCGCTACAAAGAGAATTCACTGTATCATCGCCTGAACAGTACACAAACAACGTCTTCAACTCAACACCCCCGAAATGCTCAAAAAGCACAAATTCTTGTTAAAAACAGGTCAGAAAACCTCTATATGTAGTATACCACAAATGCAAGTAAAAGTAAGGTTTTTTATGCAAAAAAATGGCGAAAAGCCAAGAATCTACCTATTGCACAAAAGAGACCACAATAATTTGTATGTATTTTCAAAAATGCACAAACCAGTGCACAATATATGCCAATTTTTACCCCTGTATCTATTGAAATAGTCGTAGCTTTGTGATATATTGTGAGAAAGATAAAATCCAACGCAAAAGAAGGTATTTTTATGAAGCCTATACGCACGTTTATACAGCAGAACGGCATCCGTCTGACCCTCAAGGCAGAGGCGCCTTTATACAGGCTCACCAAAGGAAGACTCGCGAGAAACCTGTTTCTTTCGTCACTAAGAATCCCATATATCGGCTCAAAGGTAAAAGTGATTAATGAGAACGAAACCTCAACCTTCATAGGCAAATTCAATGCCGACGGAACCTATGACAATTCACCGTTTAAAATACTCACCTTCACCGATATGCACACAGGCGAGGACTATGACCTTAACGATAAGGTTTTGCAACTGATGATTGACAACATTGAAGAAGTAAAGCCGGACCTTGTTATTTTCACAGGCGATTGTATTCAGGCAAAATATCAACAGATTGATGCAATTCAATTCGGTCAGCTTTTCGAAAAAATGGGTGTTTACTGGGCTTACACCTTCGGCAACCATGAGGCAAGGGAAGAAAAGGAATATTACAAATATCTCCTATTCAAAAGCATCACAGACTGCCCCTACTGTCTGTCAAAATTCGGTGATCCCACCCTCTTCGGCTACGGCAACTACGTGATAAACGTAATGAATTCCGAAAATGAAATCAGACAAAGCCTTGTTATGTTTGACTCAGGCAGAGATATCTGCGAGCCTCATAAAACGAAGGATAAGGTTGCCTTTGAGCACGGCTACGATTACATAAAGCCTTCACAGATCGAATGGTATAAAAAGGAAATTACCTCACTCAAAAATAAATATGGTGACGTGAAATCACTCCTTTATATGCATATACCGATTCCCGAATATGCAGAACTTTTCGGCACAGAGAAGGATGAGAACCAGAAATATACCCCCACAG
>JAZNLJ010000064.1:0-32929 GCA_045579005.1 Acutalibacteraceae bacterium
TACAACCACCAGAACGGTCTTGCAATCAAGTGGAATGCAGTTCCCGGTGTAACAACAGGCTACAGAGTGTACCGCAGAGGTGCAGGACAGAAGACCTGGACATATCTTGGCACAACAAAGAACACATACTACATTGATTCACAGGTTAAGAATAAGAATGGTGAGTATTACAGATACACATTAATTGCTGACGGTGGCTACAGAAGTGCATTTGATACAAACGGATTGTATCTGAGAAGACTTGCAAATCCCACACTTAAGAGTGCAGTTTCAAGTAAGTCAGGTATCACAACCAAGTGGGGCAAGGTTGCAGGCTCAAGTGGTTATTATGTGTACAGAAAGACTGCAAACTCAACCTGGACCTGCATAGCAACCGTGAAGGGTGTAAATAACCTCAGCTATCTTGATAAGACAGCAAAGAAGGGCGTAACCTACACCTACACAGTACGTGCATATTACGGCGGAACCCGAAGCTCTTATTACTCAGGTATCAGCTGTAAGGATAAATATTAAATACAACATAAAACCTCGCTCTCATCGGGCGAGGTTTTATAGTATCCGTTCATACCGTCTTCCTCAAAAACACCTTTGCGGCTTTTAGGGCGGTATAGCCCACCAGGAATACTGTCAGGGCGGTTTTGATTGTGGATATGCGCATATAAGTTTTGGCAAGTGTTGAAAGACCTTCGAGAGCCTGTGTATAGTTGTTCATATAAATTACCCTTTCTTTATGAGTACCCCGTGGGCGATTCCCGGGGTTGATTCTTTTTGCATTGAAGATGTGGGGGACAAAAGTGCACCTGTGCCTACAAACAGCACGTTGTTAAGCTTTTCTTCATTTATCATATCGAGTATATAAGAGCAAACCACGCTTGCACTGCAGCCGCAGCCCGAACCGCCCGAGTGAACGTCCTGACCCTTCAGGTCAAAAATCATTGTTCCGCAATCCTTATGGACAGAACCAACATCAATCTTGTGCTCAATGGACATAACTTGTTTTAAAAGTTCACTTCCTGTACTGCCCAGGTCACCTGTGAGAATCATTCCGTAGTCTGAGGGCTTTGTGCCTGTGTCATTGAGAAAGCGTGCAATTGTTTGTGCTGCAGCAGGTGCCATAGCGGCACCCATATTATTGGGATCGGTTATGCCCAGGTCTCTTACTGAGCCGAAAATTACTTTGTCGATATAGGGTGAATTATCTCTATGACGGCTTACTACGGCACAGCCTGCACCCGTAACCGTCCATTGACAGGCGGGAGAACGCTGTCCGCCGTATTCAAGGGGCATGCGGTATTGCCTTTCTGCAGAGCAGAAGTGTGACGATGCAGCAGCTACAAGATTATTGCAGGCACCGCTGTCTGCCATAATTCCACTGAGAGCAAGGGAAAGTGCCATAGTGGAGCAGGCACCGTAAAGCCCCGCAAAATCCAATTTCAAATCTCTCATTCCGAATGATGAGCCGATGCATTGATTGAGCAGATCGCCCGCGAATGCAAGGTCAATTTGTGACTTCTGTAAGCCTGCCTTTTTTATCGCTTTTTCTATGGCGCATATCTGCAGATGAGTTTCTGCTTTTTCGAAGGTTTTTTCACCGCAGAATTCATCTCTGAAGGCAATGTCGAAGTATTTGCCCAAGGGTCCCTCTGCTTCCTTTTTACCTACAGCGGCGGCATAGCCGATTACGGACGGTTTTTGTGGTAATTCAATTGTGTGTTTTCCTGTTCGTTGCGGCATAATATACTCCTGTGATACATGATAATTATATTTTGTCAAATGTGGGCGGGGATATACAATCGTATGCTGAAAAAGTATATTGTTTTATTAATTGTTTGTGGTATAATGGAGAGGTAAAAAGGGGTGAGTATATGACAAAGAGGCTTTCTGCCGGACAATTTGGTGTGCTGTATGCCTATATTCATTTTGCGGTTGAGGTCGCTTGCTTCTTTTTGCTGTATTATCGTTTTAATATGGGACCGCTTGGTGCGTTGTACTTTTTGTTATATGATGCACTTGCCTTTGTACCGCAAAGCTTCCTTGGGGTAGTCAATGATAAATTCCCACGCCTTAATATGGGTCTTATAGGAAGCGTGCTTATGGTGCTGAGCTTTTTCATACCCATTAACGTAATCTCACTTGTGTTGTTGACTCTGGGTAATGCTATGCTCCACGTAAGCGGTGCACAGTATACAATGCACGGTGCAGAGGGTAAATTGGGACCTTTGGGTACATTTGTGGGTGCCGGCTCCTTCGGTGTAGTTACAGGTAAGCTTCTTGCGGATGTCGATTATGAATGGATAATTATCATCCCTGTTGTGCTTGTGCTTGTTACTTTTGTAATGACGCTTGTTCTACCGAGGTATTATGAGCAGATTGATGATTGCAATAAATTCAACGCGGGGGCTGAAAAATCATCAGGCTTTGTTATTTTTCTTGCATTTGTTGTAGTGGCAATCAGAGCTTATGTGGGCTATGCAATTCCCACAGGGTGGAATAAATCGACCTTACAGACCATAGCTCTTTTTTTGTTTATGGGTGTGGGTAAAATTGCAGGTGGCTACGTTGCCGATAAAATCGGATATCGCAAAACCGCATTTCTGAGTCTGGGTCTGAGTCTGCCGTTTCTTGTATTCGGTAACTCGCTGATGTGGTTATCTCTTGTAGGTGTTGCTCTTTTCAGTATGACAATGACTTTGACCGTTGGCATTATCGTCTCTAAGATACCACACGCACCGGGGCTCTCCTTCGGTATTACTACGGTTGCCTTGTTTGTGGGCGTTTTTCCTGCGTTTTTTGTAAGACCTGAGACACTTTTTGAACATCAGGTGGTTTCAGGTGTTTTAAATATAATTGCTTTGTTGTGCTTGATAAAAAGCATAAAGAAAGGGTGCTGAATATAACTATGGAATTTAAAAGACTTGATGCCGCGGTGGATGATTATTATTACCGTCAGGATAATTACGTTGATCAGTATGGTGATGCACAGTATCCCGCTACGTCTTTGCCACCGCAGACGGAGATTATCACCATTCCTCAGACTGAACAGACATCTGAGGAAACTGTGGAATATGATGTGTACGGTGAAGATGGGTACGAATATGAGGAGTATGCCGTATATGACGGCGGTGACGGTTACTATGCGGATAATGCTTCTTCAGGCGGTGCTAGCGCTTTAGGTCTTGGACTTATTTTCGTTGTTGTTCTTCTTGTTGCGGCAGTTGCCACAATTGTTACCCTTGTTGTAAATGACAGTAAAAAGAAAAAGAAGCAGCAGGCAATGAGAAATGCTCAGGGATATCAGTATCCCGCCAATCAGCAGAACTATAACGGCTATAATCAGAATCAGCAGTACCCCAATAATCAGCAGGGGTATCAGGGATATAATCAGAACCAGCCGTATTCCGACGGACAGAATAATACGGGCTATAATCAGCAATGAGTAAATTTGTAATTCCCCTGGTGCTGACCTGTGTGCTGACCTGTGTTGCTGAAATTGTTCCGTTATTGTTTTTTAAAAAAAGAAGGAGCCTTGTTATGACAAGCATTTTGTGTAACGTTGTGACTAACCCTGTGCTCAATGTTATTGTTGCAATGGTGCTTGTGTATACTAACAACTACACTGCATATTATATTGTACTTGCATTCCTTGAAATAACGGTGGTTTTTGTTGAGAGTTTGTATTATAAACGTTTTGTTGATATTGAATATAAAAATGCTCTTTCAGTGTCCCTGGTTGCAAATATTTTTTCGTTTGTAGTGGGAACAATTGTGAATGAAACAGGGTTGATGCTTAAGATTTTACCTGTGTGATAATCCAATAAATCAGACCGTACAGGCTGGCGGCAGAGCAACCGTAGACGATTACGGGTCCTGCAAGGTTAAACATTTTCGCACCTGTGCCGAGAATCTTGCCCTCAAGGCTGAATTCAACCGCAGGGGAGACAACGGAGTTTGCAAAGCCTGTTATGGGTACAGCAGTACCAGCACCCGCGTGTTTTGCAATTTTGTCAAAGACACCCGCTCCTGTGAGTATGGCGGTAATTACAATAAGTGTGGCGGAAACTGCAAGCTTAATCTCTTCTTCGTTAAGGCTTGTCATTGAGTAGAGCGTTTTTAGAATCTCACCGAAGCAACATATCCCGCCACCGAAAATGAAAGCCTTTAGACAGTCCTTGAGTAATGGCGACTTAGGTGTTGTTACATGGACTAAATCTTTATATTGTTTATTATCCAATATTCACATATCCTTTCTGTGATATGTGAATATTTTTTACATTGATTTTACAATTATACATTGCCTTAGAGGGCTTTTTGGTGTATAATATAACTGTACCTGACATAAAGATGGTCTCTGATTGAAAGGTGCGGCGAAAATGTTTTATTTACCTGCAATTTTGCGGGTTTATTGTGCCGTGCCGTCAGGGTACGGCATTTTTTGTTGCGATTGGCGAGTTTTTTAACAACAGATGAACGGAAATCCGCCTGTATAAAACACGGTTCGGATAATTCCTTTCACCCTACGGAGGCGATGTTTTGACTACACGTGTTGGCGTTATCAGTATAATCGTTGAAAATGAAAATTCCGTGCAGGAGCTTAACAACCTTTTGCATAATTACGGTGAGTATATTATAGGCAGAATGGGCATTCCTTACAGAAGTAAAAGGATAAATATTATCAGCGTTGCCTTTGATGCCCCCCAGGACGTTATTTCCGCACTCAGCGGTAAAATCGGCAATATCGACGGCATAAGCGCAAAAACCGCCTATTCAAACGTTGTGAGTGATGATTGATTTGAATAAAATTATTGGGAAATTATTAAATGAACGCTCGTTGAGTGTTGAGGAATATGAAGCACTTATTGAGAACAGAACACCCGAAATCCGGGAGCTTCTTCGGTGCGAGGCAGACAGAATCCGCAAAAAGGTTTACGGTAATAAGGTGTATATACGAGGGCTTATAGAGGTCAGCAATATTTGTAAGAATAACTGTTATTACTGCGGTATCCGTGGCGGTAACGAGAAATGTCAGCGGTACAGACTGAGCCCTGATGAAATACTAGAGTGTTGTGAATCGGGCTATAAATTGGGCTTTCGCACTTTCGTTATGCAGGGCGGTGAGGATGGCTTTTTTACCGATGAAGTTGTGTGTGACTTGGTGAGAAAAATAAAATCACTTTACCCTGATTGTGCGGTTACCTTGTCACTTGGTGAAAGAAGTCGCGAAAGCTATAAAAGGCTTTTCGATGCGGGTGCTGACAGATACCTTCTTCGTCACGAGGCGGTAAACAGCGAGCTTTACAGCAAGCTTCACCCTGATGAATTGAAAATAGAAAACAGACTTCAATGCCTTGAGAATCTTAAGGGAATCGGTTTTCAGACAGGTTGCGGTTTTATGGTGGGTGCACCATATCAGACATCTCGTCATATAGCTGAGGATTTGAAGTTTATTGAAGAGTTCAAGCCTCAGATGTGCGGCATTGGTCCCTTTATACCCCACAAGGACACACAGTTCAGGGATTTTCCCAAGGGTAGTGCAGAATTGACCTGTTACCTTATCAGCATTGTAAGAATTATCTTACCGCGTGTACTTTTACCCGCTACAACGGCTCTCGGTACTGCGGAGAATGACGGCAGGGAGCAGGGGATTCTGTCTGGTGCTAATGTTGTTATGCCGAATCTTTCACCCAAGAGTGTGCGTAGTAAATATGCGCTGTATGACAACAAAATCAGTACAGGTGCGGAGAGTGCTCAGCACATAGATGAATTAATAGAAAAAATGGCGAAAATCGGTTATGAGGTCGTGTGTGACCGTGGCGATTGGAGTGGGTAAAGCGTATCCGAACCAGCCTTAAATGGCGAGGTTTCGGCACTTTTGCCCGATTTGCCTTTGAAAGGCGCTAGCCTATCTGCAGTCAAATACGAACAAAATTTCTCGAATCCTCATCCATTTAAGGTCGAAGAATTTTGTGATTAAGTATTTTTCGCTCAGATGAGGCAAAAACGCAGCTAATCCTGACGGATTGGCGAGTATTTTACGAAATATGAGTGGAAAAGACTATCCCGAAATCTGATTCGGATACGTTTTACCCACTCTATATAAAAAATAATTTTCTGAACGGGAAGAGAAATCTGACCCTAAGAAAGGAGTACTATTATGGCAAATTACAACTCCAGATCATTAAAGGCAGAGGAATTTATCAATCACGAAGAAATTCTTGAGACAATTAAATATGCCGAAGAAAACAAAAACAATGTTGAGCTCATTGACAGTATTTTAGAAAAAGCAAAGCCTGAAAAAGTGGGCAACGGCTATCAGTGTACAGGTCTTACGCACCGCGATGCGGCAGTATTGCTTGCTTGTGATATCCCTGAAAAAATACAGGAAATGTATGCACTTGCAAACGATATCAAGCAGAAGTTTTACGGCAACCGCATAGTAATGTTTGCGCCACTTTACCTTTCTAATTATTGTGTGAACGGCTGTGTTTACTGCCCATATCATTTGAAAAACAAGCACATTGCACGTAAAAAGCTCACTCAGGAAGAGGTTAAAAACGAGGTTATTGCTTTGCAGGATATGGGTCATAAGCGACTTGCTATTGAAGCAGGTGAGGACCCCAAAAACAATCCTATCGAGTATATCCTTGAGTGCATTAAGACTATTTACAGTGTCAACCACAAAAATGGTGCAATCCGCCGTGTGAATGTAAATATTGCGGCAACAACTGTTGAGAATTACCGCAAGCTTAAGGAGGCGGGTATCGGTACTTATATCCTTTTCCAGGAAACGTACCACAAGGAAAGCTACCTTAAGCTTCATCCCACGGGGCCCAAGCATGATTATGACTATCATACAGAGGCTATGGACAGAGCCATGGAAGGTGGCATTGATGATGTTGGTTTAGGCGTTCTTTTCGGACTTGAACTTTATATGTATGAGTTTGTGGGTCTTCTTATGCACGCAGAACACCTTGAGGCAGTTCACGGAGTTGGTCCCCACACTATTAGTGTTCCCCGACTCAAGAAGGCAGACGATATTGACCCTGATGCATTTGACAACGGAATAAGCGATGATATGTTTAAGAAAATTATTGCATGTATACGTATTGCTGTGCCTTATACACGTATGATTATTTCCACTCGTGAAAGCGAAAAGGTGCGCGGTGAGGTGCTTCACCTTGGTATTTCACAGATAAGCGGTGCGTCACGTACATCGGTTGGTGGTTATACCGAGGAAGAACGTCCCCACGACTCTGAGCAGTTTGATGTTTCGGACCAGCGAACCCTTGACGAGGTTGTACGTTGGCTTATGGAAAATGGTCACATTCCCTCGTTCTGTACCGCTTGCTACCGTGAGGGCAGAACAGGTGACAGATTTATGAGTCTTTGCAAAAGCGGACAGATTCTCAACTGCTGTCATCCCAATGCGCTTATGACACTTTCTGAATATATGGAGGACTATGCAACGCCAGAGACAAAGGCAATCGGCTACAAACTTATTGTGGATGAGCTTAATAAAATTCCCACCCAAAAGGTGAGAGATATTGCAGAGAAAAATATTGATGATATCAGGAATTCCAACGGCAGAGACTTCCGCTTCTGAGTGAGGTTTTAATATGAGTTTAAATGAAGTTGCTTCAGGTGAGCGCGTTCATATCGGTTTTTTTGGTCTTAGAAATGTGGGTAAATCAAGCCTTGTGAATGCAGTTACAAGTCAGCAGTTGGCGGTGGTGTCCGATGTTAAGGGCACTACAACAGACCCTGTGAAAAAGGCTATGGAGCTTTTACCCATCGGCCCCGTGGTGATTATCGACACACCCGGTATTGACGATGAGGGCGGTCTCGGTGAGCTTCGTGTTAAGAAAACCCGCGAGATTCTCGGCAAAACCGACGTGGCTGTTCTTGTGGCAGATTGCACAAAGGGGCTCACAGATTGCGACAACGAGTTGCTTGACGAATTCAGGAAAAGAGAAATTCCCTTTATTGTGGCGTACAACAAGTGCGATTTATTAAGTGATTTGCCTGTTGCCGGTGAAAATGAGATATATGTGAGCGCACAGAATAATACTAATATATTTGAGTTAAAAGAAAAAATCGGCAGTCTTGCGAAAACAAAGGATAAGCCGAAATTTATAGTTGCCGATTTGTTGGATGAGGGTAGCCTTGTTGTGCTGGTTACACCAATTGATGAATCTGCGCCCAAGGGCAGACTTATCTTGCCTCAGCAAATGACTTTGCGAGAGTTACTTGACTTTAATTGTACCGCAATTGTATGTCAGACGGAGCAGTTGTCAAAAACACTTGCCTCACTTTCGCGTAAGCCTGATTTGGTTATAACAGATTCACAGGTTTTCGGTCAGGTATCAAAAATAGTACCCGAGGATGTAAATCTTACATCGTTTTCTATCCTTATGGCTCGTTATAAAGGTGATTTAAATACACTTGTTGACGGTGCTGTTGCCCTGAAAAAACTTGAAAACGGTAACAAAATTCTCGTCAGTGAGGGTTGTACCCATCACCGTCAATGTAACGATATAGGGACAGTGAAAATCCCAGGCTGGATTAAGGATTTTGCAAAGGCAGAACCCGAATTTCAATTCACCTCAGGTGGTGAATTTCCTGATGATTTGAGCGATTACGACCTTGTTGTTCATTGTGGTGGCTGTATGCTCAACGAAAAGGAAATGAAAAACCGTATAAGACTTGCTACGGAGCAGGGTGTACCCATAGTGAATTACGGTGTGGGTATTGCCTATATGAACGGCATCCTGAAGCGTAGCCTTGAGATTTTTCCTGATCTATACAATAAGATATAACGCAAAAGGGAAACAGAGTAAAAATCTGTTTCCCTTTTTATTTTTGTGTGATATAATTACTTTATAAAACTTTCCGGTGAGGTGTTTTTATGAAGTGTTCTGTTTGCAAAACCCAATTTGATAAGAAATATAAGTGTTGTCCTACGTGTGGAATGGTTGTGCCTACAAACAAAAAATTACTTGTCGGAATTGCTATAGCGTTGGTGCTATCAATTTTTGTGGGTGTAATTTCGTGTGCATTTGTAATAAGTCGCAGGAGTGTGTTGAAGGAAAATTATACAGGCTTTTTGACATTGGATGAAGGCTTTTCGGATTTAGTTGTTGAAGATGAAGCTACAGCAATTAAATGTGTTGAACCAATTGTAAAAAATATAGGCGTATCCGATGTGGAAAAAGAGTTGAATGTTAAAAGTACATCAACAGTTAATGGGAATACCTATTATCGTATGGAACAATTGTATAACGATATTCCCGTATATGCATCAATGGTTACATTGTGCGTTGATTCAAGAGGAAAGAGTTTAGCGTTTGTTACCAATATCAACGAGGTAAAATTAGAAACAACCGAACCCAAAATACAAATCGGTGAGATTTCGGATTTTTTGAAAGACAATCTTGGAACAGAAAACATTTCGTTAGCAGAGGTGTCAGAAAAGAACCTTGTTGTATATAGAGATAAAGAAACAGGTGAGGATTTATTGGCTTACTCGGTTGAAGTAAGCATGGATTACAATATTAACAAAGTTCTTGTTGACGCAAATAATGGTAACATTTTAGAGGTTGCTCCATTCTTGTATCAGGATGAAACAACTGTTTTTTCAAGTGATTATTCAAATAATGCTAAGGGTTGGAAAACCGAAGATGGAAAGTACCAGCTCTACAATGATGAATTTAAAATTAGTATTTTTGATTTAAAAAATACCAATACCGGTGGTCATACGAATCAGTTAAAACCTGATTTTAATCAATATGGTGTAAGCGTGATAGAATCAGATAGTAATCAGTTTGATAATAAAGGTGTTATTGTCCTTAATAATGCTGTGAATATATCCAAATATTATAAGGATATCGGGTTTGATGGTTTTACACATATGCATATAGGTATTAATGAGCGCATGCTTGGTAATGGAGGGAATGCATTTGGAGGTGGTTCTCAGGCAGGGGCACAGCGTATAGGTGTTGTGACAATCGGTGAAAAAGAAGATGTATCTGTTGTGGATTTGTTAGGGCATGAGTATAATCATGCTGTAACAGGCGCGATAGTTTCGTGGAGTGGTAATAATGAAGCTAAGGCAATCAATGAAGGTTATGCGGATCTTTTTGGCGAATTTTCGGAGGAATTTATTTCGGGTAAAGCAATGGATTGGGAACACCACGAGAGAATTATAAAAGACCCGGCATCAAATAATTACCCAACATCAATTAATGATGAGTGTAAAAATAATAAACAGGATTTTAGTCACAAATATTCTACGGTTATTTCTAATGCGGCATATCGTATGTGGGATGCCAACGGTGAGAAAGGGAAGTTGGATTCATCAGCGTTAGCAAGATTGTGGTACTCAACCTTGTATTTGTTGCCGTCGGATGTTTCTTTTTCGCATTTCGGAGAAGCTTTATTGATGACCGCTCGTATAATGCTGAGGAATCAACAGATTGATTATGAACAGTATAATACTATAGTCAGAGCTCTGGATATTAATGATATAATTGAAGGTGGTTTATATAATCTGAGGTCCGGTGGCAAACTGTTTGTTAAAGATCTGGACATGAATTATTACAACAACTATCATTTGTTGATAAAATCCTACAATAGTTACTATGATTATCAAAAGGATAAGGATAGCGGGAAGAAAGTGTATGAGGGAGATGTAACCTCTATGTCCGGCTACAAAGTGGATTTAAAAGAAGGGGTGTACTTATTCAGTTTATCGGATAATGCGGTGAATGGTAGTCCCAATACAATTGAGGTTTTATTAAAGGTGAGTGAATCTCCCAGCTGGTTTTATTTAGTTAATGAAGAATATACTGTGGTAACAGATTTCGGAGAAAGACCTTTTACTGCAGAAGATTATCTTAATATGACCGTTGCAGATGTTAAAAATATTCATGGTGAAGATATAAGCATGTTTTCATCTACTAGAGATTTTCCCGATTTTGAAGGTAAAGATGCTTATATTTATTATTCGGATAAAAGGATTCCCTTGGGATTTATTGTGGAAGATGTTGCGAATAATGGTGTCGCAAATGTTGAAGATGATGATGGTGTCTCGGAAGTGAGTGTACAAAGCAAAAATTTTTCAGATTCAATTGGAATAGTTGATGATATTATGTCAGACATAACATACGGTCAGTTGAAAAAACAGGGACGTAACAGGCTGTTTCCTGGTACTCCTGATGGAACTTACTATTGTGTGGTTAAATCAAGTAACGATATTTATTGTTGTTTTACATATGATGAGTACCCCACAGATGATTCTGTTGCCGATAGCATATTGGTTACGAGAGATGGTCTCGCATATGAAGAATGGTTTGATAGATTGGGTGATGAGGATATCATCACTCTGACAGGGGTTGTTGAAAAGGTGGAGTTGGATGTTGTTGCAGTTTCGGGAAAACACTATGCATATGTAGTTAAGGTCGATGCACCTGAAGAAAAAGAAGTTATGTTTGTGACAAGGGATAGTTTGTCTTTTGAAAATTTAACTATTGATTCTGTTCAGGTTAGTACTGATAAATCGGAATTTGAAAAGTATCTCGGTTGTAGAGTGGAGATTACTGGAACTGTACATACGGTAGAGAATCCCAGGGAATTTGTGTGCCGAAAAGTATGTGTAAAGTGCGATGATGTGAAAATTATTGAATGAAGGTAGATTTATATGAACGTAATTATTTGCCTTGATGATAACAAGGGTATGCTCTTTAACAACAGACGACAGAGCCGTGATAAGGCTTTGCTTTCGGATATTTTCAATGATTTGAAGGACGAAAAGCTCTTTATAACAAAGTTTTCCGAAAAGCTTATGGCGGAGTGTTGTGACAAGGTTGTTATTTGTGACGACACTGCTACTCTTGAAAACGGTCAATGGTTTTTCTGTGAAAACGTTGATTTGACAACGTTTGTTAACAAAATTGAAAAGCTTGTTGTATATAAATGGAACAGGGTTTATCCCTCGGATTTTACTTGTAATCTTGATTTTTCGCTATTCAATCTTGAAAGTGAATGTGAGCTTGTGGGTAACTCTCACCCCGTGATTACCAAACAGATTTTTGTGAAAGGATAAGGCGAATGGCAGGCAGAAGAAAGAAAAACAACAAAAACTCCGTTATTATAGCCATTGTAGTGGTGCTTGTTCTTACCCTTTTGGGTTGCCTGGGGTCAGGTGATGATACAAGTCTCGATACAACTCGGCAGCAAAGTGAAAATATTATTACCACTGAAGCAGAAGATTTAGTGGAAGAGTCCGGAATCAGTGTTTCTGAGAGTGAAGCACTCAGTGAAGAAACAATGAAGGGCTCGGGAGTCAACAGCCTTAGGGAGGATTTGCCACATTATGAAGGTAAGCCGTTTGTTGCAGTCAACGGCAATGTGCCTGAGTTTACGTCTGATGAGATAACTGACAAGTATTTTGAAATATATGAGCCCCTTGACAGGTACGGAAGGTGTACAAAGGCCGTCGCCTGCCTTGGCAAGGAAACAATGCCCACCGAGGAGCGCGGTGCAATCGGCTCGGTAAAGCCCTCGGGCTGGCATACCGTAAAGTATGATTGTGTCGATGGCAAATATCTTTACAACCGTTGTCATCTGATTGGCTTTCAGCTTTCGGGCGAGAATGCAAACAAGCGCAATCTTATTACGGGTACACGCTATATGAATGTGGACGGTATGCTTCCCTTTGAAAATATGGTTGCGGACTATATCGATGAAACGAGCAACCACGTTATGTATAGAGCTACCCCCATTTTTGAGGGTGATGACCTTGTAGCAAGGGGTGTGCAGATAGAGGCATACTCTGTGGAGGATGAGGGTGACGGCATCTGCTTTAACGTGTATTGCTTTAATGTGCAACCTGGTGTGAGTATAGACTACGCAACAGGGGAAAGCGTAGCTGAATAAAAAGCAGACCTTGAGAAGTTAATCTTCTCAAGGTCTTTTGCTATGTTATGCCAACAAATCCTCAGGTTTACTCAAAATGTGCGTTGCACCTGCATTTGTCAATTCCTCAACAGTGCCAAAACCAAAAACTGCACCTGCGCTGTCAATGCCTACCGCATTTGCACCGTCTATGTCATAGAAGCGATCCCCCGTCATAATAACTGTTTCTTTGTCGGGGTTTCCGAAAAAATCAAGACAGGCATTTATTAACATTTCCTTACTGGAGTGGTTGCTTTTGAAGCTCTCAGCGGAAACGTAGTCATAATACTTGTAAATATCGTGGTATTTTGATATTTCTTCCACAAACTGCAGGGGTTTAGATGATGCAACAGCAATCTTTTTACCGCGATTCTTCAGCTCTGAAAGAAGGCTTGTGACACCATTATAAAGTGTGGATTCCTCTGCCGCCTTTAATCTGTACCTTTCACGGTATTTTTCAATAAGCCACTTTGCATCCTCGTCGCTGACATTGTAAAGCTTTTTGTAGCTTTCAAAAAGGGGAGGACCGACAAAAAAGCGGAGCTTTTCGAGGTCTGTTTCCTTGATGCCGTAGCATTCAAGTGAATAGATTACGGAGTTGAAAATGCCCTCTGTAGTGTCGCAAAGAGTGCCGTCAAAGTCAAAAAGATAAATATCGTAGTCTTTCATATTATCACCCGACATCATTTTATAATGGATTTTAAAAAAAGTAAAGAACACATAAGAAATCTGTCAAAATTATTGTATTTTAGCGTTTTTTACTATTGAAACTCTTTTTTCTTTGTTGTAAAATTAAAAAGTAGTATTATGGGAAAGAAGGCGCCTTTATGGCAGAAAATCTGAATAATAAGATTGATATTATTCTTAAGAAATATAATAATCCTGAGGAAAGTCTTATAGCGGTTTTGCAGGATGTGCAGGCTGTTAACGGCTACATTTCACGGGCTGCGGTTGAATATATTACCGAGAAAACAGGCATACCATCAAGCCGTATTATGGGTGTTGCATCCTTCTATGCAGGATTTCGTCTTAAGCCTGTTGGTAAATACAGAATAATGGTGTGCATGGGTACCGCTTGTCACGTTAATGGTGCAGAGCGCATCGGTGACACTGTACAGCGTGTGCTTGGCATAGATGCAGGTGATGTAACTGCTGACGGGCTTTTCTCCTGGGAAGAGGTTGCCTGCCTCGGCTGTTGCAGTATTGCCCCCGCTATGATGATAAATGATAAGGCATACGGCAAGTTGACACCTGACAAGGTGCAGTTAATTATTGATTCCATTCGTAAGGAGGAGCAGGTATGAGAGTTCTTTTAGGCTACGGCTCCTGCGGTATTGCATCGGGTGCGGATAATGTGCTTAGAGGCTTGTGTGAGATTCTTGAGGGTACGGATATCGTAGTTGAAAAGGTTGGTTGTAACGGACTTTGCTTTGCTGAGCCTGTTTGCGAGATTATAACAGATGACGGTAGTAGCGTGCTTTACGGCAGACTTGATTACGAAAGCGGTAAAGCTCTTGCGGAATCTGTTGTCAACGGAACGTTGATGAATGAAAACAGACTCAGTGACGATGAGCTCCGTTTCCTCAATGGACAGACTCGTATTGTTTTGTCAGGTTGCGGTAAGGTTGATCCTGAGAGCATTGATTCCTACATTGAATTAGGTGGTTATAACGCGCTTGGAAAAGCACTCGAAATGGGTGCAGACGGCATTATTGACGAAATAAAAAAATCAGGACTTCGTGGTAGAGGCGGCGCAGGTTTTCCCACATATATCAAGTGGCAGTCTGCAAGGAATTCTCAGTCCGAGGAAAAGTATATAGTTTGTAATGCAGACGAAGGCGATCCCGGTGCATTTATGGACAGAGCCGTTCTTGAAGGCGACCCCCACAGAGTCCTTGAGGGTATGATGATTGCGGGTGTTGCAGTTGGTGCATCTACAGGTATTATTTACGTCCGTGCGGAATATCCATTGGCGGTAAAACGCCTTCAAAGGGCTATTGAGGAAATGCGAGAGAGAAATATTCTCGGTAAAAACATTTTCGGTAGCGATTTTGACTTTGATTTTTATATTATGATGGGTGCAGGTGCATTTGTGTGTGGTGAGGAAACCGCATTGCTTGCTTCCCTTGGCGGTAACAGAGGTATGCCTGTTACAAAGCCCCCATTTCCTGCACAAAGGGGATTCAGAAAGCAGCCTACAAATATCAACAACGTTGAAACCTTTGCAAATGTAAGTTGGATTATTGAAAACGGCGGTGAGAAATTTGCTGCCATGGGTACTGAGGGCAGTAAGGGTACCAAGGTTTTTGCCCTTGCAGGTAAGGTTAAGCGTGGCGGTCTCGTTGAGGTGCCGATGGGTCTTACCATTAAGGATATCGTTTTCGGTATCTGCGGCGGAATTAAAGATGATTTAAATGTAAAGGCTGTCCAGATGGGCGGTCCGTCGGGCGGTTGTATTCCCGAAAATATGCTTGATACCATTATAGATTATGAAAATATCGCAAAAACCGGGGCAATTATGGGTTCAGGCGGTATGATTGTTATGGATGAAAACACCTGTATGGTTGATATGGCAAAATTCTTTATGGATTTCACAAGTAAAGAAAGCTGTGGCAAATGTGTGCCCTGCCGTATCGGTACTACACGTATGCTTGAGATCCTTAAACGTATATGTGATGGTGAGGGTGAAGATAGAGATATTGAAACACTTGCGGAATTGGGAGAAAGCATTAAGACGGGTGCTCTTTGTGGTCTTGGAAACTCCGCGCCCAACCCTGTTCTGACAACTATAAAATACTTCAGAAATGAATATGAAGCACATATAAATAACAAAGAATGTCCCGCTAAAAAATGCACCTCACTCATCTCGTTTGAAATTGATGTTGATAGGTGTAAAGGTTGTTCCCTTTGCAGCAAAAAATGTCCTGTGGGAGCAATCAGCGGACAGATAAAGAATCCTTATGTTATCGACGGTGAAAAGTGCATCCGTTGTTCTCAATGCCTTGACAACTGTAAATTCGGGGCGATTATTAAAAAGAGTGGAGGGGTTAAGTAATGAGCAAGGTTACTATTTATATAAATGACAGAGAATACCTGGCGGATACTGATAAAACCCTTCTCGATAATATTCTTGAAAGCGGTGTGGATTTACCTCACCTGTGTCATAACAAGGAACTTGAAAGCTATGGCGGTTGTGGTCTTTGTCTAATTGAGCTTGAAGGTAGCCGTAAGCCCTTGCGCGCTTGCTCACTTACTGTCAGTGAGGGTATGAAGGTTATTACTTCTACTCCCGAGCTTGAAAAAAGCAGACGTACTGCACTTTCCCTCATAATGTCTGACCATAGCGGTGACTGTAAAGCGCCTTGTTTTATGGCTTGTCCTACTCACCAGGATGTGCAGGGGTATGTGGGTCTTATTGCCAACGGCAGAGTCGGTGAAGCACTTGAACTCATCAAAAAGGACAATCCTCTACCTGCATCTATCGGCAGAGTGTGTCCTCATCCCTGTGAGGAGCACTGTCGCAGGAAGCATCTTGAGGGCGCGGTTTCAATCTGTGGTCTTAAGCGTTTTGCTGCGGATTATGACAGGGATTATATTCCTTCCTGCAAATCACCGAACGGTAAGAGCGTTGCGGTTGTCGGTGCCGGTCCCGCAGGTCTCTCCTGTGCATATTTCCTTGCACTTGAGGGCTATGAAGTAACAATTTTTGAAGCGCAGACAAAGGCAGGGGGGATGCTCCGCTACGGTATTCCTTATTACAGATTGCCGGAAGATGTTATTGATAAGGAAATTGAGTGTATTGAAAAAATGGGCGTGAAATTCTGCTATTCTCAGAAACTGGGGGCAGATTTCACAATTGAATCACTTAAAAGTGAATATGATGCGGTCTTTGTGGCTATTGGTGCATGGCGTTCTGCTAACCTCGGTTGTCCCGGTGATAATGCCGAGGGTGTTGTGGGCGGTATCGATATGCTTTACAAAGCTGCAAAGGGGAAGGCCTTTACACTTGGCGGCAGAGTTTGTGTTGTAGGCGGCGGTAATACGGCAATCGATGCTGTGCGTACCGCGGTGCGTCTGGGCTCGGAGAACGTTACACTCATTTACAGACGTACAGAGTCTGAGATGCCTGCAGAACCCGACGAAATCCGCGATGCAAAGGCAGAGGGCGTAAACTTCCGCTTCCTTGCATCACCACTTGAGGTTGTTGTGGAAAGCGGCAGAGCTGTAGGTCTCAAGGTGCAGAATATGGAGTTGGGCGAGCCTGACAGCAGCGGTAGAAGAACTCCTGTTCCTATTGAGGGTAGCACAGAAATTATTCCTTGTGATACTATTATTTCCGCTATCGGACAGAAGGTGGTGGGAGAGGATATAGACTCACTGGAGCTTACTCGCAAATCAACTATTGCAGTTGATGAGTTGACTTATAAGACTTCGCTTGATGGTGTTTTTGCCGCAGGTGACGTAATAAACAAAGGTCCTGATATTGCAATAAGAGCCATTGCTGGTGGTAAATACGCGGCACGCTCTATTGATTGCTATCTTAAGGGTGTGTCTGTTCCTCCTGAATTGCCTGCATATTCTGTAAACAAATCATTTGATCCCGCAATTCTTGAGGGTATGAAAGCTGTTCAGAGAAATGAACAGGCTATGGTTGACCCTGAAATAAGAAAAAATGATTTTAGTGAGGTTGCATCAACTCTTACCCCGGAACAGGCGTTGCTGGAGGCTTCACGGTGTCTTGAGTGCGGATGTTCTGCTGTTTATTCTTGCGAATTATTACCCCTTATGCAGAAATATGATGCACTTTCGATGCAGTTCAAGGGTAAGGTAAGACAGTATAAAAAGGATAAAAGTCATCCATTCATTGTGCGTGATAACAATAAATGTATGCTTTGCGGTCAATGCGTGAGAGCTTGTAAGGAGATTTCACACACGGAAAATCTCGGGCTTTTCGGCAGAGGTTTTGGAACGGTGCCTGTAAGCGCATTTGATTTACCGTTAGGTGAGAGTAAATGTATCTCCTGCGGTGCTTGTGTCAGCGTGTGTCCCACAGGTGCACTTGTTTCGGTTACTCCTGCAATCAAAAATCCCCCGTTGCCTTATACTGACGAGGAGTATATCTGTAATCTTTGCGACAGAGGCTGTAAATTCACAAAACGTACCTCAAACAGCAGAACGGTTCAGATGATTCCCTCTAATCTGAGTGAGAATTGCTCTCTCGGTATGTTCCTGCCTGTTGTGAAGGATAACGTGAAAGCAAATTTAACTTTTGAGCAAAGGTGCGACATTAAGGCAAGATTACTCAGTTCACTCGATTTTTATACCGGAAATGATGTTGGGGATTTGTCTTTTGAGAATTTACTTAATCTTTAAGCGCTTGAATACCAAAAATTTATTATAATATATATAATAAAAACAAATTTATGTGTTGACATTCGCTTTCAATTGTACTATAATCTCTTTAGGCTATAAGTGTCGCTATACCTATGCCCACTCATATAGCACGGGTTTATCCCAAATTTATATAAAAGGAAGATATAAATGAAGAAAGCACTTGCGATTTTTCTTTCCGCGCTTCTCATCTGCATTATGATTGCACCGATGGGTGCCGCGGCAACAGGTCCTGCTCTCACTACCAAGGTTATTGAGGGCGAGTATTCAAAGTCAGCAAACGGTGTTGCAGCTGTTACAGCAACTACGTTCACAATCGTAGTTACAGCTCCCGCTGTTGAAAACCTTACAGGTGTTAACCTCTACTTTGAGTATGACCCTGCAATCCTTAAAGTTAAGAGCGCTGGTTTCGCGGCTGACGCAGACGGAACAAAGTTCTTCCCCGGTCTTGAGGTTACAGGTCCTAAGGCGGGCACAGATAACCAGTACGCTTTCGCCTGGATTCCTTCAGGTAGCGGTGTATCAAAAGCTGAGGCAAGAGATCTTCTCTACATAACATTCAATGTTCTTGACACAACAAAGGCACAGACTCCTGTTTACCTTTACATTGATGAGTTCCGTACAGATGATGCTTCTGCTGATAACGACGTAGTATCAACAATACTTTTCAATAACAATATCGTAAACTTCAACTATCCCGAAAACACACCCCCTGCTGAGGATGCTCCCGTTGATGACAGCACAACTCCCGAGGGTGAGGGTACATCAGCTGAAGATATCAACGCTCTCCTTGATCTTATCAGAAACATGCTCAACGGCAAAGGCGTTACATTCGCAGATTTCGCAGATGCTATTGCAAACGTAATCGGTAATGCAGAAATTACAGATATCGTTGAACAGCTTGTTGATGGTGATATGAACATCGCAGAGGCTTTCGCAGATTTCCTTAAGTCAATCGGTCTTGATTTCAGTATGTTCGAGGAAATTCTTAACAAGATCATCGAGTTCCTTTCAGGTCTCTTCGGTGGCGACAGCGGTGGAGATGAAACAACTGCAGAGAACACAACATCTGCTGCAAGTGGTGCATCAACAACAGCTAAGGGTTCATCAAGCGGCTCAGAGAAAACCGGTGATAAGGGTGTTGCTCTTGCAGCTACAGTTTGCGTAGTATCAACTGCAGCATTCGTTCTCACGAGAAAGAAAAAAGAGATTATTTAATAGAATCGCAAGTTCGTAATTAAATATTAACACCGTCCGGATAATCGGACGGTGTTTTTTTGCTTGCATAATTTAATATGCTATATAATATAAGCCACCGAATCATATAATTCGATGGCTTTGTGTTATTCGCGTTTTACATACCGAGCATCGACGAAACCATACCCTTCTTTTTCTTGTCCTTCTTGGGTTTGTAAAGAGGGGGGTTCTCAAGTCTCATTCTGGCACTTTTGCTCTTACGGAGATAGCTGATGATTTCGTTTACAGGCTCATTCATTGTGTCGCTGAAATAGCTCTGAGCATTTTCAATAAGTTCAGGGTTATCTGCAAGGGAAACACCGAGAATTGTAACACCAACAAGGCTCTGTGTGTCGTTTGTGCCGTCCTCGTAAATGTCGTTGAAAAGGTTAAATAGCTTTCTCATTTTAACCTTTTCATTTTCGCGGATTGTTTCAATCACAAGTGCATTACCGTGGTTTACAAAGAAATCCTCTGCAAGGAATTCACCATAAAGCTCAATATTCTGCTTGTATTCATCGCGAAGCTCGGGGTAAATTGTGGTGAAACGGCTTCCTAAAGTGTTGGAATCGTAGGCTAGTGCACCGCTCTTTGCCTGTGTACGTGAAACAGGTGTGGGCAGCTTCTTGCCTGCCATTGAGTTTTTGTTTGAGAAGTTCTTTTCGAGTGTTTCGATGTATTCCTCGAAGATGTACTTAAGGTCGCGCTCCTCGAAGGTTTCAAGCTCAAGGAGTGAAAGAGAGATTCGGGGCATATCATCATCGGGTGCATCGCTTTCATCAGCACGTGCAATGAAAAGACCTAATTTATTGTTTTCGAATTCAAGGCGTACACGACCTTTTTCGCCACGGTACATAATAACTGATTTTTTGCCTACTGTGGCAATGGGTAAATCAGGCTTTTGAATTCCATCGGGGTTTTCAACCTTAAAGCCAAGGTCTGTAAGTGTTCCTTCAATACCCTTCATAATAAGATTAAGCGCATAATTTAATTCAAGCACTGTTAAGTACCTCGCATTTCTTTAAAATCCAATAGATTATAGCATATCTTGATTTGTTTGTCACTATCTATTTGAAAATTACTGAACGTCCATCAAATCCTCATTGAACCCCTTTCATTGTAAGGGAGATTCGTTTTTTCTGCGGTTCAACACCAAGAACTTTAACTTTAACTACCTGTCCAACCTTAAGAACCTCTGAGGGGTGCTTTATATAGCGTTCACAAATCTGCGATATGTGAACAAGACCGTCCTGATGAACACCAATGTCTACAAACACACCGAAGTCAATAACGTTACGTACTGTGCCTGTAAGCTCCATACCCTCTCTCAGGTCATTCATATCCATAATATCGGAGCGGAGCATTGGCTTAGGTAAATCATCACGGATGTCTCTGCCGGGCTTTTCAAGTTCGCCTATAATATCGGTAAGTGTAGGAATACCCACGCCACATTCTTCGGCAGCCTTTGAAATACCATATTCCTTAACCTTACCACCAATACCCGCGGCACCCTGTGCGGCAACATCCTTCTGTGAATAACCGAAAATGTCAAGAAGTTTTTTAGCGGCATCATAGCTTTCCGGATGAACGCCTGTGTTATCAAGTGGTGTTTTGCCGTCCGGTACACGAAGGAAGCCTGCACACTGCTGATATGCCTTGGGTCCGAGACCCTTAACCTTTTTTAGCTCGGTGCGTGCATTGAAGCTGCCATTCTCCTCACGGAAAGCAACAATGTTTTTTGCAATGGTGGAGTTGACACCTGCAATGTATTTAAGAAGTGAAACAGACGCGGTATTTAGGTCAACGCCTACCGCGTTAACACAATCCTCAACAACGCCTGTAAGCGATTCATCAAGTTGTGCAGGAGGAACATCGTGCTGATACTGACCGACACCGATACTGCGAGGCTCAATTTTAACAAGCTCTGAGAGGGGGTCCTGCAAACGACGTGCAATGGAAACGGCAGAACGAACTGAAACGTCAAAGTCAGGGAACTCCTCAGCACCTAATTTGGATGCAGAGTAAACGGATGCACCGGCCTCATTGACTACCATATATGACACAGGACGAGTTGCTTTTTTGATTGTGTCAGCAATGAAAATTTCACTTTCCTTACTTGCGGTACCGTTACCGATAGAGATACAATCAATTTTGAACTTATCAATAAGCTCTAGTACACGCTTTTCGGATTCTGCAATTTTTGACTGAGGGGGAGTGGGATAAATAACACCTGTAAAAAGCACACGGCTGTTGCCGTCAACAACTGCCAATTTACAGCCTGTCCTGTAAGCGGGGTCAACAGCAAGAACAGTTTTCCCCTTAATGGGTGGCTGCATAAGAAGTGGCTTTAGGTTACTGCCGAACATCTTGATTGCTTGTTCATTTGCCCTTTCGGTAAGGTTGTTTCTGATTTCATTTTCAAGAGAGGGGAAAATGAGACGTGAGTAAGCATCCTTAACTGCCTCAATACAGAAATCTGTGGATGAACTACCACTCTTGATGAATAGCTGGTTAAGAAGTGAAAGCGCGGTTTCCTCCTCGACCTGAATTGATACCTTAAGTATATTTTCCTTTTCACCTCGGTTTACCGCAAGAATACGGTGTGAGGGGATTTTGCCAACAGGCTCGCTGTAATCATAATACATCTGATAAACGCTGTCTTCCTCAACCTTTGCAACGGACTTCACAAGGCCGCGCTTGTTTATAAGGTCCTTAAGCACCTTTCGAGCCTCGGGGGAGTCGGAAACCTGCTCTGCAATAATATCGGATGCACCCTGCAAAGCCTCCTCGGGAGTGTTTACACCCTTTTCCTCATTGACGTAGTCTGTCGCAATCTCGGTAAGTTCAACACCCTTAAGCCGAAATGAGAATAATATCTCTGCCAGGGGCTCCAAGCCCTTCTCCTTGGCAACGGATGCACGTGTTTTACGCTTTTGCTTGTAGGGTCTGTATATATCCTCAACCTCAGCAAGTGTAATTGCCTGTGATACAGCTTGAGCAATTTCATCGGTAAGCTTGCCCTGTTCCTCAATTGAATTAAGAACCTCTTCCTTACGCTTTTTCAAGTTGCGAAGATATGTGAGTCGGTCATTGATTTGACGCAGTTTCTGGTCATCGCAGGAGCCGGTCATTTCCTTACGATAACGAGCAATAAAGGGAATGGTATTGCCGTCGTCAATAAGCTCAACGATGTTTTTGATATGAAGCTCGCTAATGCCGAATTCTTGTTGTAATACGTTTAAAATCTCCATGGAATCTTCCTTTATATAATAGTATGGGAATTATATCACAAAATGAAACAAAAGTCATTATTATATTGAAGAATATTTATGAGTATGAGCAAATGCAAAAACATATTATTAAAACAAATCCCAAAAAAATAGTAAAAAACGCGTTTGTTCATAATTTGTTTACAAAGTTGTGAAATTAATGCAACATTGTTATGTTATATAATAGATAGACAATTTGATTGCTTAATCATTTCATTTTCTCTTTCCAAAGATTTGAGCCCTTGCTATTCAGACGGCAAGGGCTCAAGTCTTTTATTTTATGCTTTTTGCGCATAACTTGTTTTAGTTCACTCGCAGTATCTATATACAGCTTCATTCACTAAAACTGCGTTCTGCATCAAAAATCCAAAAAATAATATATGGTTATATTTTGACAATTTGCTTGACTTAGCTCACTTGATGTACCGTTGTGCGCCCGAGATTTGCCATTTGCCAATTGCAATTTGCAATTTTAAATCCCTTTGAACTTGTCAAAGGGATTTAATATATTGTATAACTTTTTTTGGTACAATGAGTGCATCGGGAACTGTGTCCTTTTTGAAAATTAAGTCGAGGTAAAACATTTCGTCGTGCTTAACAAGGGCTTTCAGACGTTTTGTAAGCTTTTCGGCATAGTCTGTGTCGCCGTCGTGCTGAGCAATTATAAGTGCACCGATATATTCATACACTCTGTCATTCATAAGTCCCAGATTAAGTTCAGCCGTTGCATTGCTCCAAAGCCGGCGGAGTTCTTCGGAATAGCTGAAATCGTCACGAAGAACAAGCGCCTTAAGCATAATGGAATCGTTACCCTCGTTCTCGGTGTTATTGAGAACGTATTTTTCGTAATAGGTATAAGCCTTTATGAAATTTTCCTTGTAAAGCTCATACAACTGACCGAGGCAGTAGTAAACCTTTGCCTTATAGTGTGTGTCGCTTACCTGCGGGTAATGCTGTGTGGCGTAGATAAGGATTGTTTCAGCGGCAGTAATATTCTCGTTGTCGCCACGTTTCATAAGCTCTGTGGCAACTCTTACGGTGATTTCGCACTTATCCTCATTAAAGTAATCATTGAGTGCTTCAAAAAATCTACCGTTTGTTTCTGCTGTCCAGAAAGGAACCTTCAGGAGTTTATCTATCATCAATTACACCTCCGGAGGGATACAGGATGCGAGTGTAAGGCTACTATCAGATTTTACGGTGAACTTACTATTGCAGGAGTAGGGCATAAAGAAATAGTCACCTTTTCTGAGAGCCTTTTCGTAACCGTCACCTATGAGTGTACCCTCACCATCAGTTATAACATAAACACAAGGGGCAGAGAGTTTTTCTGTTTCACCATTATTAATAATGTAACGCTCCACACCAAAGCAGGGTGTATCCTTTTTACCGATAAGACACTCTTTTTTACAGCCTTCGGTTTCATAGATAACCGAGGGCGTTTTTTTGCACTCATTTTCAACTCTTTCAAGATTATATGAATAATCGAAAACGCTGAGCGCAGTTGCCTTGTTAAGGCCGATATACATTTCGTTGTCGGACAGCTTATAATCACCGCACCAACGCTCAGGCTGAATTGTAAAATCTGTGGGCTCCTGTACCTCTAGGATAAGGCAGCCGTAGCCGATAGCGTGAACAGCCTTGGCTGGGATGAAGAACACGTCGCCCGGCTTTACGGGAATTCTGTTAAGAAGCTTTTCCATAGCAGATTTGTCGGTTTCGCTTTCTGCTACCGCATTTTCAAACTGCTCGGGTGTAACACCATCTTTGAAACCAAAGTAAATACAAGCATCCTCTCTTGCGCCAAGCACAAGCCAAGACTCAGCCTTGCCAAAATCGGAGTTAAAGTTTACTCTTGAAAAAGCCTTGTCAGGGTGAGCCTGTACCGGAAGTCTGATGGCAGAGTCAAGTGCTTTTACAAGCACGTCAAGACCGTTTCTGTCACCTAACATCAAAGTCTTTTCCTTTTTAAGAAGCTCGTCAAAGTGGATGTTCGTACCTTTTATTGTTGACAAGCCTTCGTAGGGGTCTGTGCTACCCTCGTTGAGAGCCTTTGTGGATGAGCAGATCCACTCCTCGGGATAGAAACCGTCGGTGCTGTCATCACCGAAGAATTCGGAGAAAAGCGCGCCGCCCAGATATACCCTGAAAACTCTGTTTTTCTCAAAAAAAACAGGGTTGTTTGCAATTTTTACTGTATCCATAATTAAGTCACCTCAGCAAAGCATTCTGTGATGCTTTTATATCATCGAATATACCACAAGCAGCACCGCTGAAAACACAAGCACCCATAGCGGCTTCCTCAGAGTGGCGGGGAAGCTGTGGTTTGAGTCCGAAATCCCTTTCAAAAATCTGTCGCCATATCTGACTCTTTCGCAGACCATTGCCCGAGCAAACAAGGTTTACAGGTGGTGTGTCTAAAAGGCTTTGTGCAGATGAGTACATATCGTAAAGTTCTTTTGAAACTCCCTTTAGCACACCGCAGATAAGATTTTGCGGTGTGAAATTCTCTGTGCCGATATTCTCAATGAACCCGCGTTTTTCGGGATTCTGACGGGTACCGCAGAATTCACAATTCACCACTAATTCGTCGGTTAAATCAAACACACCCTCAGAAAGCGCATCCATTTTACCGTAAAGGTTATCTGAATTACCGTGGAGCATTTCTGCACACATTGTGAAAAAGTTCTTAAGGATAGCGTAAGCTCTGCCACCGCAGAGAGAGGCACCCACAAAGATGTAGTCCTTGTTAGTAAGGGGGCGGATTTCACAGCCTTCAGGTGCAAGTGTGCTCTTGGTCATAAAAGAAACCTGACTACCTGTGCCAACGTTTACAAGAACAGAGTTTTCGGGCTCTGCAACTGAACCCAGGAAGCTTGCCTGATTGTCACCTATAGCAACACTTACGGGGATGCCGTCAGGGAGAAAATCGCACTTTGTTTTACCTGCAAGGGCGGTCGTGGTAACTACCTTGGGTAAGAAGGCTTTACCGATACCTGCAATCTTAAGAGCAGTATCATCAAAGCAAAGGTTTTCGAGGTCAAAAAAGCCGAGGCTTGCACCGTCGCTTGAATGGGTGACAGGTGTTTCGGATGTTAGAAGTGCAACAAGGTAATCGTGAATAGTTGAAAGCATAACTGCATTTTCGGGAATCAGGTCATTTTTAAGGTTATAAAAATGAGTTGTAAGCCCGAAGCCTGTTGCAGCCTTGATACCTGTCACACGGGTGAGATACTGCGCGTAGGTTTCGCTGTTTTCATAAATCTCGTTGCCGCGTTCGTCCTGCCATATCATCAGGGGGGAGCAGGGCGAATAGTTCTTATCAAGATAAAGTATGCCGTGCATCTGCCCCGTTACACCCACAGCATCTGGGGTGCAATTTGCAGTCACCTTTTTAACGGCAGATTTTACCGTATCAATTATTACCTGAGGGTTCTGGAGTCTTTCGTAGCTTTCACCCTCAATAAAGCTGTCGTTTTTTAGTGTACAACTGTCACAGACCGATTTTGTTACAGTATCAGTAACAAGTGCGGTTACTGTGGTTGTACCGATATCAATACCTAATATTTTCATTGTTTAGCACATAACTGCAGTTGATGCAGGGTCAAGTCGGCGGATAATATCTTGCTGAATTGCGGGGGAAAGGTCAAGGAAGTTTACGAAGGTGCCGTGAATACGCATAATGTAAACACCACTTGGAGCATATTTTTTAGGCTCTGCTAGAACTTTTTTTAGAATTTCTGCAGTTGTAACATTAACATAAAGGTAGAAGGGAGCAACGTTTTCGTTAAGCTCGTTGAAGAAAAGGGGCTTCATAACTTTGTCGCGGAATTCAACGCCCTTGCCCTCGTAATCTGCGCTTGCAAAGTATTTTGGGTCAATGCCGAAGTGTGAAGCATATCCGCCACACATTTTCTCGAAAGGTAATTTCATAAGGCTGAGAGTACGGAATCCGAGGCCGTTTTGTGCTTCACCATAAAGGGGGTCAAGACCGTAATTGAGCATATCGCGTGATTTTCTGCCACAGGGGAGTGCACCAACCCAGTAACCGTAGAGAAGGTGAGTAGAGGGCGTTGAAAAGTCGGGACGGAAGTTGTTGTCGAGGTAGTTTTTTTCCGCGCGTACCATATCGGCAATTCTGTTTGTAAGAAGTGCAGTTTCGTTATCTACAACCTCAATATTGTTGCCGAATTTGGGAGCAGAAAGAAGGAATTCACGAAGCTCCTCGTAACCCTCGAAGTTGCACTTGAGAGCATCAAGGAGCGTCTGTGCATCTTCGGGGCGTTCGTTTATGAGCTTATCAATAGCAATAAATGAGTCTGCAACGACGCTTGTGCCGTGGATAAGACAACCGCTACCGTTGTACTTTGTGCCCTGATTTGTAATATCACGTGTGTCGTAGCCTGACTCAATGCCGCCCATAACTGTACTGAGGAAGGGCACGGGCAGATGTGATATAGCACGTGAGGCACCATTTGCAGCCTTTACCATTTCATCACAGAAATACTGTGCGTTCTTATAAAAACGCTCTCTGATATTTTTAAGTAAATCAAGTGCATCTGTACTTTCGCAAACTGTGCCGATTTCATCACCTGTAATGAGTGACTTGCCATCGTTGAGTGTAAGTTCAAGAATCTTTGCAAGGTTAAACCAACTGTTTGTGGTGTTTGCATTATCCTTACCCATAATCAGAGGCTCCTGACAGCCTGCGATTGAGGTGTCCTGAATATCATCAATATCAATGCCTGCAGTTGAAAGCACCTTGAAAAGTGAATCATCATTGAAGAATGATGGTGTAAGGCAGCCCGGTGTGAACAGGAATCTGCCCAGCTCCTCATAAAGTTTCCGGGGTGTGTTTTTGTGGAGCTTAACGGAGAGAATGGGTTGCGGGAGATTCATATCGTAATATGCATCAAGGAGTGCATAGGTGGAGTCGTTTGTAAGGTCATTGCCGTCTTTATCTCTGCCACTGACAATTAGATTCTGTGAGATTGCCCAGCTTCTGTCACCAACGTTGAAGAAAACGAGAAAGTGCTTGAAAAGTGCGGCTGTTTCATCCCTTGAAAGACCGTCTGCTGCTCTGTAAGGCTCGAAGATGCGGTCTGCATTACCAACTGAAAAAGCGAAGGGGTTGGGTGCCTGCTCAAGACACATAATCTGCCACAGGAGAATAAAACTCTGCAATGCCTCATAGAGTGTTTCGGCACCGTTTTCGGGCACCTTTGCAAGAGTATCTGAAAGGAGCTTAAGCTGTTCCTTACGTTCACCCTCTGCGGTGATTAACTGTTCATCTGCAATAGCTTTGTATCTGTTTGCAAGAATAATTACACACTCAAGTGCAATCTTCATTGCATTGTAGTTCTGAAATTGTTCGGAGTTAGCGGTTTTTTGGTTTTCCTCAATATCGGCAATCATCCTTTTTACACCGTATTTGAGGGCATAGCGCATATCGGGAATGAGATGGCCTGTAACCTGCTCAATGAAATATGCAACCTCACCTGTGTGCTTTTCACAAGACTTGTAAACCTCAGAAAGTGATTTTACGTAGGGCGTTTCCTTATCAAGATTTCTGAGTGTATCGATGCGGTCCTGAGTGAATTCTGCGGTGGGGTCAATGTCGTTATAAACCGCTGTGGGGTCACAGTAGCCTGCAAAGGTTTCCACGCGGAAGGTGGGGTTAATGAGGGCATAGCTGCGTGCAAAGGCATCGCGCTGAGTACCTGCAAAAACCGCGTTGTCGCTGATTGATAAGGGTAACACCTTAACCGCATGACGGAATTTTTCTGCCGCTTTGAGCATAGGGGGTAGGTTGCTGTATTCAGCATCATATTTTTGCTCGGTTTCCTTAACAATAAACCAGCCTTCAAGGTGGTTTATTGCGCGCTCCTCTTTAAAAAGCGCGTTTGCCATTTCTGTTACTTTTTGTGGATTGAATTTATACATAAAATCACCTCAGGTGTTAATCAGTTTTAAGTTTCTTTTTTTGATTTCTTCGGTTAAAAGTTTTACGTCATCGGTGGAGGTAAAGCCGTTTGTTACGGTGTAATCCTTGCCCAATTTGTTGTATTTCTCTTTGCCAAATTCGTGATAGGTAAGTATCTCAAAAGAGACGTTATCGTTTGTGCCGAGGCTTTGAAGTTCTGTAAAAAATTCACCAAAGCCACGGGCATCCTTCTCGCTGCAATTGAAGTAGTGAACAAGTGGCACTCGCACTATAAGGGGCTTGCCTGTTTTTGCCCTGTAAATAAGATTTGTTTTGATAACATTAATATCCGCACCTAAAGTATCCTGGACTTTTTCAGGTGAGGGGGATTTGAAATCGGCTATCATATAGTCAACCATGCCGAATAATTCCTCGCACCCTGTAAGTGAAGCATTTGTTTCAATACAGGTGTTGATATTATTCTGCTGAAATTCTTTTATGAGGGACAGAACAATGTCCTTCTGGCAGGTGACCTCACCGCCCGTGAAGGTAACTCCACCACCGTCAATGAGTATCATTCGTGCGGAAAGAACTTCTTTTACAATGGTGTGGGGTGATATCGCTTCTGACAATTCGTTTATTGTCATACCCTCTGGATTTGAGCACCAAGGGCATTTGAGATTACACCCTGAAAGATGATACACCAGGCGGTTGCCGGGCCCATCCTGAGAATAGTTGAAGCCCTTCTGAAATATGTAAAGCTTTTTATCGTCCGTGGTGCTCACCGCCCTTATAATATACTAATTATGTATTATAACACTTATACCGTGAATTTTCAATGAACTTTTACGGATTGTTAAAAAGCGATTTGCAAATTGGCATTAGTTTGTGTTATGATAAACAAAACCCGTATATGAGGTGATGTTATGTCGTTTGACTTATTCGAAAAAGCCAAGGAAAATATAATTGTAGTCGCTCACAGAGGTGCTTGTGGGGGTAACATACCATGCAATACTCTGACTGCTTATGAAATTGCCCTTAAGCAGGGGGCAGATATGATTGAGGTTGACGTAAGCTGTAGTCGTGACGGTAAGCTTTTCATTTTTCATCCGGGTATGGAGGAAGACCACTTTAATAAAAAGATGAATTTCAAGCGGATGAAGTTTGAAAAGATTGCCAAGGAGCGTTATGTGAACTTTGATAACTCTGTTACACAGTTCGGTGTGGCAACCTTCGACGAATTCCTTGAACAGTTCAAGGGCAGGTGCTTTATAAATATTGACAAATTCTGGGATAATCCCGAGATGATTTATAAAGCAATCAAGCGCCATAATATGTTGGAGCAAGTGCTTGTGAAAAGCAGTCTTTCACCCGAGATTATCAGGACGGTTGAGGATTTTTGCCCCGACGTGGCATTTATGCCAATTGTCAGAGATAAACACCCCTATCACGAGGAGCTGATGAGCCGTAACATTAATTATATCGGTGCAGAGGTGCTTTTTGAGAATGAAAATTCATATATGGCAGCCCCTGAGTTCATTGATATGATGCACCGCGACGGTAAACTTGTGTGGGTTAACTCCATAATCTATGATTATAAGGAACAGCTTGCAGGCGGTCACAGTGACGATACCGCTTTTACCGTAAGCGAGGATTACGGTTGGGGTTGGCTTGCAGACAAGGGCTATGATATGATTCAGACCGATTGGGCGCTTATGCTCATAAATTACCTGAAGGAAAGCGGTAAATACTATAAAAAATAAATTCGTTAAAATTAACTAAAAAAGCGTGAAAATTTCTACCTAAAAACTACGCTTTCGGACTTATAAAAACCGCCCTGTTCTATTGACACAAACAGGGCGGTTATGATATCATTATTAAGGTGTCTTTAAGTCGGTACAGAGAGATCGGCAAGATGAATGTTGAATATGTTGGGTACAGGTAAAACTGTATCAATGTTTTTGTGTGTTCAGCCTTGCCAAGTGCAGGGCTAATTTTTTTGTAAAATCGTTTTGGAAGGGATTACTATGATACAGCAGCTCAAAGTCAAAACAATTAAACTTGCTGATGCAGGAATGGGACAAGCGCCTTTTTATGAGGGCGTTGCAGAGCATTTGTCTGCTGATGATACCCTTTCTGTTTTCAATTCTGATAAATATATTATTTTCCCCGGTTTTTGCGATGTGCATGTGCATTTTCGTGAGCCGGGTTTTTCTTATAAAGAGACTATTGAAACAGGCTGTAGGGCATCTGCAAGGGGCGGTTACACCGCGGTGTGCACAATGCCCAACCTTGACCCTGTTCCCGATAGCGCCGAGCACCTGAAAATGCAGACAGACCTCATAAAAGCAGATGCCTGCATAAACGTTTATCCTTATGCTTCAATTACTGTGGGGCAGAAGGGCGAGGAGCTCTCCGATATGGAGGCTATGGTTGAGGATGCCTTTGCATTCTCTGATGACGGCAAGGGTGTGCAGAGTGATGATATGATGAGGGCGGCAATGCTTAAGGCAAAGTCACTTGATAAAATGATTGTTGCTCATTGTGAGGATAATTCACTCCTTTACGGCGGATATATTCACGATGGTGTTTATGCAAAAGAGCATGGTCACAAGGGTATATGCAGTGAGAGTGAGTGGAAGCCTATTGCAAGAGATATTGAGCTTGTTAAGGAAACCGGCTGCAGCTACCACGTTTGTCACATCTCCACAAAGGAAAGTGTTGATATCATAAGAAAAGCAAAGGCAGAGGGAGTTGACATCACCTGCGAAACAGGTCCTCATTACCTTGTGCTTGATGAAAATGACCTTGAGGAAAGCGGTTCATTCAAAATGAATCCGCCCCTGCGCTCCGAGGAGGACAGGCTTGCACTTATTGAGGGTATTAAGGATGGCACAATTGATATGATTGCTACCGACCACGCGCCCCACTCCAAGGAGGAAAAAAGCAAGGGTCTTCAAGGCAGTGCATTCGGTATTGTTGGTATTGAAACCGCGTTTCAGGTTATGTACACAAACCTTGTTAAAACAGGCATTATATCCTTGGAAAAGCTTGTTGAGCTTATGGCAATAAATCCTCGTAAGAGGTTTAATATACCGTTGGGTGTTGACTACACCGTGTGGGATTTGGAAAAAGCCACAACAATCAACTCCGCTGACTTTCTTTCGAAAGGTAAGGCAACACCTTTTGAGGGGGTACCCGTACAGAGTGAATGTATGCTGACGGTGTGCGACGGTCAAGTTGTTTATAAGAACGTTAATAATTGAGATTTATATATATCAGGAGGATTCTCGTATGGCAAAGAGAACAGACATCAAAAAGGTTTTGATTATCGGCTCAGGTCCTATCGTTATCGGTCAGGCGGCAGAGTTCGACTATGCAGGCACACAGGCCTGTCTTGCACTTAAGGAAGAGGGCTATGAGGTTATTCTTGCAAACTCAAACCCTGCTACAATTATGACGGACACAACTATTGCAGATAAGGTTTATATGGAACCCCTTACTTTGGAATATGTTGCAAAGATTCTCAGATATGAGCGTCCCGATGCAATCGTTCCCGGTATCGGCGGTCAGACAGGTCTTAACCTTGCAATGCAGTTGGAGAAGAAGGGCATTCTCAAGGAGTGTGGTGTTGAGCTTCTCGGCACAAGCAGTGAGAGTATCGAGCGCGCCGAGGACCGCGAGCTTTTCAAAGAGCTTTGTCAGTCAATCGGTGAGCCTACGATTCCCTCGGAAATCACGTATAACGTAGAGGAAGCCGCAGCGGCTGCCGACAGAATCGGCTACCCTGTTGTTCTCCGCCCCGCATTCACTCTCGGAGGCACAGGCGGCGGATTTGCAAATAACCGTGAGGAGCTTTACGAAATAGCCAAAAACGGCTTTGCACTCTCTCCTGTTCATCAGGTTCTTGTCGAAAAGAGTGTCAAGGGCTTTAAGGAAATTGAATTTGAGGTTATGCGTGACTCTTCCGATAACGCAATTACAATTTGCGGCATGGAAAACGTTGACCCCGTCGGAGTTCACACAGGCGACTCCATCGTTGTAGCTCCCATTCTTACCCTCTCGGAGCATGACCATAAGATGCTCAACGACAGTGCTATAAAGATTATAAGAGAGCTTAAAATCGCAGGCGGCTGTAACGTTCAGTTCGCACTTAACCCTG
>JAZNLJ010000065.1:0-21471 GCA_045579005.1 Acutalibacteraceae bacterium
TGTTGCTCCTTAGGTGGCTCCGGGGTGTTGTTGCCCAGAAATTCTGAAGCCATATTCTTGATGTTTTCCATATCCTGAGTCGAAAGGGAGTTGAGAATTGAGCTTATATCGAAATCAGCCATTGCCCTTTCCCCCGAAGAACTTATTGAAAAGTGTTTTTGCGGCGTCGCTGTTAAGGAGCTGCTTTGTTTTCTCTTCATCGGAAAGCAGATTTTTAACCGCCTGTGCCTGAGAGTCGGACAGATTTTTGTTTATGAAATCATTTACCTCGTCAGGTGATACCGTGTCACTTTTACGCGCCTTACTTAAAATGTCATTGAGATTAAGTTTGTTTTTTTCATTGTTACTCATTGAAATCACCAACCTAAAATAATATAATAATTTATATGTGAGAAAAGGCGGTGGATATGAATGAGAATACTGGTAGTCTCCGACTCCCACGGCAGTAGGTTTGATTTTTTTGATGCCGTTGAGCGTGAGCCAACAGCAGAGTACGTTTATTTTTTAGGCGACGGCTACCGCGAGTATGATGAAATATCTTGTATGTACGGTGATAAAAAGGCTTGTATCGGTGTGGGCGGTAACTGTGACTTCGGCTGTACCCTGCCCGCAAGAGACATCCGCACCATTGAGGGCCAGCGGATTTATGCCACACACGGATACGTAGAAAGAGTGAAATACGGCATATATGACCTTGAATATGAAGCCCGTCAGGAGAAGTGCAATATCGTGCTTTTCGGCCACACTCACGAAAAGCTGAATACCTACCGCGATGGTGTTTACTTCTTTAACCCCGGCAGTCTCAGGGACGGCTTTTACGGCGTGGTGGATATTACGGAAAAAGGGATTATATGTATACACAAAAACCTTAATTCTTATTGATATAAAACATCGATTATTATTGACATAAAATGAAAAATTACTTATAATTTCAGTATTATAAAAGAAAGTAGTGATACTATGGATTTCAAAACAGACATAGGGCTGTATCTCATAGCCGGTGCAGTTATCCTATTTGTCCTCGCTCAATCCGTATTCTTCCTTGTAAAGGCATACAAGCAGGGTAAGGTTCTGGGTCTTGACAAATCAAAGCTCCGCAATGCAATAACCTCAAGTGCTCTTTTCACAATTCCCTCAGCGCTTTCGGTTCTCGCAACCGTTATTGCTCTTGCTCCCGCACTTGGTCTTGTTATCCCCTGGGTACGTCTTTCGGTTATCGGTAACCTTATGTATGAAACAACTGCCGCAGAGGCAGCTATGGAAGCCTTTGGTCACCAGGGCAGTATTGCAGTGGCAGTTACAGACAAAACTGTTTACGCAGGTGTTGCCTGGGTTATGACTCTCGGTATCTGCTTCTCACTTGTTATCCTCCCCTTTGTTGCAAAGCCCTTACACAAAAAGCTTTTGTCAGCAGGCAACAAGAAAGAAGAGCCCAAGGCAGAAACAGTTGAAAACGCTCCCGAAGAGGGTAAGAAGAAAAAGCGCGGTCTTAACGGATTCATTAACGAGTACGCTACACCTGCAATCTTCATCGGCCTTATCGGTGCATTCATTGCACGTGCCATTATCGGTGGCGGTAAACCCGAGACATTCGGTGACGGCGCAGGCGTGCTCTCAATAATCACTCTTGTAGTTGCAATCGCAAGCTCAATTCTGCTTGAAATTCTCGCAAAGAAGCTTAAGCTCACCTGGCTGGAGCCCTTTGTTATGCCTATCGGTATGATTATCGCAATGATTGCCGCAATTGTTTTCTTCAATGTTCTTCCCGAAGACATCGCAATGCTTGAATGGAGGGGTTAAAGATGGCTAAAAACACTAATAAATCATATTTCGACCGCGTTCATTCATGGGGCAGAATCTCTACAGTAACTGCACTTTGCGTGCTCCTTATGTTCCCTATGGCAGTCTGCCTTTATCTTGGTGTGTTCCCTCCTATTGAGGGTGTTCTCAAGGGTCTTCTCAAGCTCATTCCCACATACTGGACAGTTGCTGTGGTTGAGGTACTTGTTTACACTCCCATGCTTGGTGCTGGCGGTACATACCTTTCATTCGTTACAGGTAATATCGCAAACCTTAAGCTCCCCTGTGCTATCAGCGCAATGGAGGGTGCAGATGTAAAGGCAAACTCCGAAGAGGGTGAGGTTATTTCAACAATTGCAATTGCAACATCATCAATTGTAACAACTGCCGTTCTCGCAATCGGTATTATTGCATTTGCTCCCTTCCTTCAGTCATTTACCGAAAGTCCCCTTCTCAAGCCTGCTTTCGCGCAGGTGCTCCCTGCACTTTTCGGTGCACTCGGAGCAGGCTACTTCATCAAGCACTGGAAGATTTCCTTCTTCCCCATCCTTGTTATGATTGCAGTGCTTGTTTTTGCTCCCACAATGGGTGCAAGCACACTCCTCTTTGTTGGTATCGTTGCTTCTGTTGGTGGTGCATTATTTATGTACAACAAGGGTATGCTTGACAAAAAGTCTTAATTATATCTATAAAAGATTATCGGTTGGTTCAATCACGAACCAACCGATTTTTCGTTTATTTACCAAGATATTTTTCCGTTTTTAAGATAATGGTCTCTGTTTTGGCATCCATAATCTTGCCGTGCATAACCATATCTACTGCTTCGGAGAGAGGCATTTTAACTACGTTGACAAACTCATCCTCATCAAGGTGCTGTTCACCCTGCTTAAGGTCGGTTGCAATGTACATATATATAATTTCATCAATAATCGCAGGGCTTGTGTAAATAGCGCCAAGGGACTCTATCTTACCCGCGGTGATTCCTGTCTCCTCAGACAATTCTCTGAGAGCCGCCTCGGTAGGATCCTCACCCTTTTCAAGCTTGCCTGCAGGCACTTCAATTGTAACTCTGCCAATGGCATATCTGAACTGATTAACAAAAATTACTTCTCCCTCATCAGTTACGGGTATTACACAAACAGCTCCCGGATGACGAACAACCTCGCGGATGCCCTTGTTACCGTTGGGAAGTAAGATTTCATCCTTAACAAGGTGTACTGCAACACCATTGAAAATCTCCTCCGATGATATCATCTTTTCATCAAGTCTCATAATCAATCTCCTTAGAACCCGATATTAAAATTATTACATCAATTATAACTTTCATTCACAGTAATTGCAAGTTTTATTATTATGATGTATAATCTCAGTGGTGATTACAATGTTTATATATATTATCAGACACGGCGAAACATACGGCAACCTTAACGGTGACGGCTTTACTGAAACTGATCTTACCCCAAACGGTATGCATCAGATTGCTTTTCTCGGCAAAAGATTCGTTAAGGAGAAGATTGACCGCATATACACAAGCCCCCTTAAAAGGGCTCTGAAAACTGCAAACGCGATAAAGAGCTTTCACCCTGAAACACCCTTTGTTGTAGATTCACTACTCCTTGAAAAAGGCACAGACCCCGCCTACGCAGGTTTACCGATAGAGGAAATAAAAAAGCTTTGCCCCTATGCCGATGTTTTGCAACAATGTCCTTTAGGTGTTGAAAATGATGATATTGCCTACAATCGTGCGGTGAAATTCATTGAAAAAATCAAGGCAGAAAACGACTTTGACTCTACTATTGTTGTTGTAGCGCACGGCACATTTAACAGTTACCTTGTTTTAGCGGCAATCGGATTCCCCTTCAAGGAGAATTTCAACTTTTCCCACCTTAACACAGGTGTCACGCTTGTAAATTATCTCGAGGAAGACGGAGTTGTAAAAACAAAGCTGAAATACCTTAACGATGTTTCTCATCTGTAGATTACAAAAGGTGGTTTGACTTTAAAAATCAAACCACCTTGTTTTTATATTATTTCCAATAATCAACCATATCCTCGGATATGCCGATATTTTTGGCTTTAAACACAGGGCTTTTACCCTCTTTTTTCTGTTTATCGTAATCCTTAAGTGCCCCTACAGCATATTTGCTGAGTAAAATAATTACGGGCATATTTATAAGTGTCATACCACCCATTGTAATGTCTGCCACATTCCACAAAAGGTCTGCGCTAAGACCTGCACCGACAAAAATCAAAACTGCTGCAATTATGCGATAAACTGTCATAAATACTTTACCGGGAATTTTACCACAAATGAAAATCAATGTCATATCAACATAATAAAGGTTACCAAGAAGTGTTGTAAACGCAAACAGAATCATTGCAACAGTAATAAATATTGGTCCGAATGCACCAAGTGTCTGAGAAAGTGCCACCTGTACGTAAGGTGCACCCGAAAGCTCTACAGCAGGCTCAACACCTGAACACATACACATAAATGCAGATGCGGTGCAAACAAGCATAGTGTCAATAAACACAGACAGCACCTGCACAAGACCTTGCTTTACGGGGTGGTCAACATCGGCAGAGGCTGAAGCATTCGGTGCAGAGCCTACACCTGCCTCGTTACTGAAAAGGCCGCGTTTGATACCATACATAACACAAGAGCCTGTAAAACCGCCAAAAATCGCTTTGAAATCAAATGCCTGGGCAAAAATAGTTTTAATTATATCAGGGAGCATTTTAAAGTTGATAACAACAATAACAATTGCAACAAGTATGTAGGCAACGCCCATAACAGGCACTAAAGAAGATGTTACCTTAACAACACGCTTGCCACCACCAATAAGGCAGTAACCGCAAATAACAGCAAGAATTAAACCGATAATCCAAGGTGAGGTTTCTGCATTGTAAAATGAATAAGATGAAAATGTTGATTGCAGATTATATGATGCAAGCATATTGAACCCCACACCATAGGTCAATATAAGAAAAACTGAGAAAATAATGGCAAGAGGCTTGTTTTTAAGGGCTGCAAGTATATAATAGGCAGGTCCGCCCGAGCAAGTGCCGTCATCATTTTTTCTTTTAAAAATCTGGGCAAGTGTGCTCTCAATAAAGGCAGATGCGCCACCAATAATTGCAATAATCCACATCCAGAAAACCGAACCGAAACCACCAAGGCAAAGTGCCGTTGAAACACCTACAATATTACCTGTGCCTACTCGTGATGCAGTAGATACCATAAGTGCCTGAAAAGATGACACGCTTTTGCCGTCGGAAGGCTTTTGAGTTACACTCTTGATTTGATCCTTTAAAAGCCTGATTTGTACAAACCTTGTTCTTATGGTAAAAAACAAACCACCGAACACTAATAGAATAACAAGAATGTATGAATAGAGCGCATTGCTTACACCCGAAATAAATTCTTCAATAAAAGTCATAAATTTCTCCTTATCCACAAAAATCGACATTAGGATTATACCTTGTAAAGGGATAATTCACAAGGCTTTTTAAAAAAATATTGACTTAACAGAGATTATAATGTAAAATAGCCTTCGGTAAAATGGGCAGTCGCGGATATGATTTATCATAGACGAGGAAAGTCCGGGCATCACACGGCAGGGTAACTGCTAACGGCAGCCGAGGGTAACCTTAGGGAAAGTGCAACAGAGATATACCGCCGATTTTTCGGTAAGGGTGGAAAGGCGAGGTAAGAGCTCACCGGCGTGGTGGAGACATCACGGCCATGTAAACCCTACCCGATGCAACACCGACAGGGGCGTCAGCCGGACATATAACCCCGAAGGGTGGCTTGAGCCTTGCGGCAACGCAAGGCCTAGATAGATGATTGCCTTAAACGACAGAACCCGGCTTACAGTTTTACCTCTTTTTAAGATACTTTGTATATAACCTGCTTTGACTTCACTTGATGTACCGTGTGCGACTTCATTAAGTAAAGCGTTGTTCTGTACAAAATCTCTAAAAAAGTATATATGAAAAGAGATTCGGAGACCCCGAATCTCTTTTCTTTTTATTCAGTATTAAATCAAACTCCGAAATACTTTACAGCGTTGTTGTAGGAAATATCCTGTACAACCTTGCTAAGGAAGTCAATATCACAGGGATATTTGCCCTCTTCAACCAAATCTCCGAGGAGCTCGCAAAGAATTCTGCGGAAATACTCGTGACGGGGATACGAAAGGAAGCTTCGCGAGTCGGTAATCATACCAACAAACTTTGAAATAACGCCCAAATTCATAAGGGTCTGCATCTGTGTACGCATACCGTCATAGTTATCATTGAACCACCATGCAGAACCGAACTGAATTTTTGACTCCGCCTCGTCACTCTGGAAGTTACCAAGCATTGTGCCGAGAACGTAGTTATCCTTGGGGTTAAGGGTGAACAATACCGTCTTGGGAAGTCTGTATTCTGTGTTCATAGCATCAAGAAGCCTTGAAAGGTTTACCGCAATTTCATAATCGGCAACTGAATCATAGCCTGTGTCGGGACCAAGCTTTTTAAACATTTCACCGTTATTGTTACGCATTGCTCCGATGTGGATTTCCATACCCCATCCAAGACGTGCATATTCATTTGCAAGGAAGAGCATAAGCTCAGTTTTATATTTATCAACCTCGGGTGTGGTAAGCTCTTCGCCTGCAAGGCGTTTTTTGTAGATAGCGTTAAGCTCCTCCTCGCCTGCTCTGTTATATGGCACGTAGGTAAATGCGTGGTCAGATGCACGGCAGCCCATTTCCTTAAAGAATTCAATTCTTGAAAGCATTGCTGCCTTAAGCTCTGTAAAGCTCTCAACCTTTTTGCCCATTACGTTTTCAAGAGCCTGTACCCATTCGCAATATCCGGGGAGCTCAATGCCAAGTGCCTTATCGGGACGGAATGCAGGAAGAACCTTGCACTTGAAGGATTTGTCCTCTCTGAGGAACTTATGATACTCAAGTGTGTCTGCTGCATCGTCTGTTGTGCAAACGAAAGCAACATTGCTTTTTTCAATAAGCTCACGGGGGGTAAAGCCTCCTGCCTTGATTTTAGCATTTGCTTTTTCCCATATCTCGTCACAGGTAGCAGGTGAAAGTGGCTCATAAATATCAAAATAGCGCTGTAATTCAAGGTGAGTCCAATGATAAAGGGGGTTACCTATAAGATTAGGCATAGCACTTGCCCAAGCCTTGAATTTTTCATAGGGTGATTTATCACCTGTAATGTATTCCTCACTTATACCGCAAGAGCGCATTCCGCGCCATTTGTAATGGTCACCCGCAAGCCACAGATACGCAATATCCTCGGGAGTTTTATTTTCATAAATTTCCTTGGGTTGCAAGTGACAATGCCAGTCAAAAATGGGGGTATTTTCACAAGCAGCATATAATTTTTTAGCAGTTTCGGTAGAAAGGAGAAAATCCTTATCCATAAATTTTTTCATTATAAAAACCTCCGAAAAGTTTCTGAAAATATTTTAACACAGAAAAGAACTTATTTCAATCACCGCAAAAGCAAAACGACTTTAAATATTACATAATCCGGTACAAAAATTACATTTAGAGCACATTTCAAACACCTTTTGCTATGATGAGAGCAGAAAAGGGAAGGTGGTTACACAATGAATAGTATAGATGTTTTATTATTCCCTTTACAGTTTTTAGCAAGACTCTTTTTCCTTGGTGCATCAATTATAGCACCGATAGTTTTCTTGATTTTTTTAATCAGCGCTCTTCACCGCGAAAGGTTCAAAAAAGCAGGAATAAACCTTCTTTGTTTATTGTTATCAATAGGCTTGGCGTATTCCGTATATGCCGATATTGAAGTCCCTGCAAGAGTAGATATTAAATCAATCGAAGAAAATTATGATAAACTGCTCGCGCTTGATGAGTATCAATGCTTTGACACAGGCTACATTTATGGTGATTTATTCGTATATGACAGTGATGATAAGGATGCTATGTTTTTCAGAGAACAAAAGGCTATTGCTGATAAGTATGTTTTAAATAATGGCGCTGTTTGCTACATAACCCCTGTCAGATGTGTTAAGGACGAAAGAATATCCCATTTGTTAGCGCCCATGTATTCCTTCGGTGACATTATTATAGAAACACCCGAAAAAACCTTTCATATTGATTACTATTATGAAAGCAACACCTTTTTCAAACTTTTGTGGCCAATAACAAATCCCGAAGTTGTATACAGGCACAAAATAGATATTGCAGATATTATTGAAACTAATCAATAAACACCTAATTTTAAATATTCCCGCATAAAGGAGCTGACCTATATGAAAAGATCAACCGACCATTATGAATACCTCAAAGTTTTTTGTTTAGCCATACTGATTTTTTATGGAATTTTTATTGCAGTTTTCCTTGCTAACGCAATCTGTTGGTATCTTCCATCCAGCATTTTTGATTATTTCTACGATGTGCTGGCACATTTATCCATTTTCTTATTGTTCGTCAGTGGTGCTCTTTCTGTTATCTGGCTTATTGTTTTTGTAATCTGGTGCAGTGTTATATGTAAAAAAGAAGACAGTAAAAAAGTCTTTCGCACACCCATTGTAGCAATAAGCCTGTCAGCAACTATTGTCTATATCATATTCGTTATATTTACTTTTCTGAGTGGTTTCTAAAAAAGGAGTTGATTATATGAAAATAAATAAAAGAAATATATTTGTCCAAATACTTTCGGGTATCTTTTCAGCGCTACTTTTCCTACATATCGGCTATCTGCTGTCAGAAAAGCTCACATTACCCAAAACAGAGTTTTTTAAGTATGGTGAATTGATAATTTTGGCAGCATACATACTTATCTTTATGATCTTTGTTTCACTCGCCGCCGTTCTGTCAAAGACCTATAACCTTAAATATCTGTATTACTCCGTTTTCACGGTATTCTTTGTCAGCATAACCGCTGCCCTTACTTCCTGGTACTTTGAAGACACCTTATGGCTAATTCTTTTCCCCTTTGCAAAAAATCTTGGTTACCCCATAACTGCTATCGCTAAGGTGATTCAGAGAGCCACCACATATACCATAGATTGGTTTGATGGTTATGAAACATACCCACTTGATGAAACAGTACTTTACAAAAGTGATGTAATCATAATTTTCCTCATAATTATACTTGTTTCGGTAGCAATTTATCAGCTTCATACAGAAACCAAGGAACACGAAGCAACTCTTAACCGTTGGAGATTGGATTCTCCTGCAAGAGATTTTTCTCTTGGTATGATTTTTGGATATGGTGGATATATTTCTTTGATTACCATTCTTGACCATATCCCCTATGATAAATACAACACGGTAGTTGAAATTATATACTATGCATTCTCAGTAATTTCCATATTACTAACCATGAGTATGGCGACCTTCGTAGTACCGACATTACTTATTTTCTGCCTTATAGTACACTCTGTAAAACAGATGAAAGAACAATACAATTTCCGACAAATTGTAAATCCCCTTGTTATTCTTGCAACATTCCTGACCTGTTACGGTACATACGTTATATACGAAACAACTATGAGTTGCTTTTAATTGTTGAAAAAGCGATATGTTTGTAGTAATATGAATTTGATATAAAAAAGGGGTGAAAGCCGTGCTCAGCATTGCAATATGTGACGATGAAAAGCAAATCTGCTCATATATGGAAAACCGTACTCAGAAATATCTTGCAGTAAACGATATGGAAGCAAAGGTATCTGTCTTTTACGACGGTACAGATTTACTCCGCGTGTGCACGGAAAATCCGTCTGAGTTTGACATAATCTTCCTTGATATTAAGATGAAAAACACAAACGGTGTTGACTGTGCAAAAGCCCTCCGCAACGAGGGTGTAAACTCCCTTATTGTGTTTGTTACCTCCTCTGCAGAATATGTTTTCTCAGGCTACGAAGCAAAGGCTTTCAGGTATATTCTCAAAAACGACCTTGTAAATGCCTTTGACCATATTTTTTCCGAATGTGTAGCGGAATTAAAAAAACAAGCAACAGATTTTTACACAGTAAAAACATCATCAGTTATAAAAAATATTCCCCTTGACGATATTTTTTACTTCGAAAGCAAGCTGAGGGTTGTTATTATTCACACTAAAAATGAAGAAATATCATTTTACGAAAGACTTGACAACATCGAAAAAGAGCTTACCGAAAAGGACTTTATCCGTATTCACCAGAGTTTCCTTGTAAATGCAATGAAAATCAAATCCTTATCCAAGGAAACAGCAGAGCTTTCCTGTAACATAAGCTTACCCATAAGCAAGAGCAAGGCAAACGCAGTAAAGCAAGCATACCTGTGGTCAAAAAGGTGACGTGTTATGATTGATTTTATTGAAACCACACTTTTTTATCTCATAAGATTTTTCTCGTCAACCGTTGAAATGCTTTTTGCATTTCTGATGATGAACGTATTTTTCGAGAAAAAGTATACCTCAAAAATCCCCACAGTTGTTGCCTTCCTACTCAGCTCGGGCATTCTTCTTGCATTACAGGAAACAGGACAGAGCGGTACCATAAAATCTATTGCGCAGACCTTACTGATTCTGTTTGTTGTTTTCATTCTCTATGACGGGCAGAAACGCTTGAAAGCATTTTTCTTCATTGCATATTCACTGTTTGTTGCTTTGTCAAAGCTGCTTTCATATTTTGCATTTTCTTTTGTAATAGACAAGGTAATCGGCACCGTTCCCTATCTTACTGAGGAAAGCTTTTTCTACAGAATTCTGTCAATTGAATTACCGAATATTTTTATGGTTCTCATAATCGTTCTTATGGGAATCTTCACAAAATCAAAAAACAAAAGTGTTCCGCTCCGGTACTGGTTACTCCTGTTTATTGTGCCTGTAACCACTCTGGGAACACTTACTGTATATCAGTATTACATCGAGCTTCTCTCTCCCGGTGAAGAAATAAATGCCTACATAATCATTTCAACTGTGGGACTTGTTCTTATAAACCTTTTAATTTTCTTCCTGTTCTCAAAGCTACAGAATCAGCTTGAATTACAGAAAAATCAGATTCTCATAAGCACTCAGATGCGACTTGAAAAGCAATCCTTCAGAAAAATGGAGGAAAGCTATAACAGAACAAGAGAAATACGCCACGATATGAAAAACCACATATTGTGCCTTAAGGGTATTGCAGAAAACGGTAATAAAGTTGAGCTACTCGATTATCTTGAAAAAATGACAGATGCACTCGAAGAAGCAACCTACATCTCTGTAAGCAGAAATTCTGCAATTGATGCCATAATAAACGAAAAAATGCTTACTGCACAGAAAAATAGTATTCCTACTCACTTTGACGTTGTTCCCCTTGACTCAGAGAGCATACCCAGTATGGATATATGTACCATCCTCAGCAATGCCCTTGACAATGCTATTGAGGCTTGTGTCAAACTCGAACCCCCAAAAGACAGGTACATAAACGTGAAAATCAACACTGATAATGGTATTTTTATTTCTGTATCCAACCCGTGCCTCGAAGCGCCGAAAAAAATAGCAGGCGTCATCACCACCACAAAAGCTGACAAGGATAATCACGGCTTAGGTCTCAAAAGCATCAAACGAACCGTAGACAAGCACGGCGGTGATATGTTGATAAAACATGAGAATGGAGTATTTACTCTTATTACACAATTACCCGAATAAAAACAAAGATAAAATCACCCGAAGAGGATATAAAAAATCCTTTTCGGGTGGTTTTTTAACATATTCAGTGAAGTTTTTCACCATATGAAAAGTGAAGTTATGCAAAAGCATAGTGAACTTCACTTGCCGTCAGGCAAACTTAGTTGTGTTTAAAGCTTAACTTTAAACACAAGCTTATGGGCTGTGTCAGCAGAGTCATTCTTTCTGCAGGGCGCGTGGGCATCCTGAGGGAAGAACACTGCAAAATAGCCTTTTTTCAGTTCAAAGAACTGACCATTAGGTGCATCCATAAATGCGATATCTGAGCCTTCCTTGAAATCCTCAGTTACATTGCACTCGTCGGTAATTGCCCAACCGAAGTTTTCGGCACCATCAACCATAACCTGCACATCAGCATATTCTCTGTGTGCCTCGTACTTAAGGGGATTATCGGGGTTCACGGTGTATGTAGCAACGTTGCACCAGGCATTGTCACCATCAATATCAATTCTACCCTCTGCGAAGGGAGCTTTTAAAAACTCCTTGTAAACCTCTTCAACTTTTTCGAAGCCCTTAAGACCCGAAAAATAGAGGCTCATATTTTCAACCTTATCGTAAATCATTCGTCTGCCTCCCCAAGCATAAGCTTTCTTTCTCTCTTAGCATCTTCGGGTAGTGTGTAATTGTAAGCAGCTGTCCAGGCAATAATCACGGCAAACATAACGGGAATTGCCCAGAATGTGCTTGATATCTGGAAACCTACAACCTCACCGAGGAGGCTGCCGAGGAAGCTGTCCATAAGTGTTGCGATAGTTATTTCGCCATCAAGGAAGGGCTGAGATATTGCCTTAAAGGTGCCGGGCATCATATAGCTGATGCCGAGACCGGCAAGTGCAGAATAGATAACCTTACGGTTATTCTTTGCAGCAAAGGCAAAAACAAGTGTAACAACCGCACAGATAATTGCGAGTATGCCAATCACCACAAATGCAAGAACAGGAGCAATAATAACGTCGATTCTCTCAAGGAAAGCCTCTCTGTCACCCTCCTTTGCAAAGGATGAAATTGCACCCGCGATAGAGTTGACATCACCATAGAACACATCATAAACAGAAATGCTTTCACTTATGTGCGAGGGCAATTCGCCGTTCTGTCCTGTCATTTCTGCGATTTCCTCGTTGCCTCCGTACTGCCCGATAAGTGACAGAATGGTTACTGCAAGCGACTCAACACGAATGGACACCAAGGGAGTGAAAATAAACATTGCAATTATGGCAACCGCAAGGAGTGCCGTAATCACTTTATAAGCATATTTCATAAGTAACCGTCCTTTCTTTTACTTCTTCCAAGAAGAGTTAAGCTGAACTGTTCTGTTGAAGATGGGGTTTTCGGGTGTAGAGTCTTTGTCTACACAGAAGTAGCCGTTACGCATAAACTGGAAGGAATCAAGTTCCTTTGCATCCCTGATGCTTTCTTCAATAAGGCAATCCTTGAGCACGATAAGTGACTCCGGATTGATTGCATTCACAAATTCATCATCAGGCACACCTGCAGGATCCTCAACGTTGAAGAGCCTGTCATAGAGTCTCACCTCTGCCTTGAATGCCTTAGGTCCTGCCCAGTGGATTGTACCCTTAACCTTTCTGCCGTCGGGAGCGTTACCACCCTTTGTTTCGGGGTCATAGGTACAGTGGAGAACTGTTACATTACCTTCATCATCTGTTTCATAAGAATTACAGGTGATAAAATATGCACCCTTAAGACGAACCTCGTTACCGGGGAACAGACGGAAGTATTTTTTAACAGGCTCTGCCATAAAGTCGTTACGCTCAACGTAAATTTCCTTACCGAAGGTAACTGTCTTTGTACCCAGCTCAGGCTTGTCGGGATGTACCTCAACCGTAATTTCCTCGGTCTGACCCTCGGGGTAGTTATCAATAACAACCTTAATAGGGTCAAGGACTGCCATTGCGCGGGGTGCTTCGGCATTGAGCTCATCTCTTACACAGGCCTCAAGGAGACCGTAGTCAACAACACTGTAAGCCTTTGAAACGCCAACCTTCTCAATGAATGTGCGCAGAGCCTTTGCAGGATAACCGCGACGACGCATACCGCAGATGGTAGCCATACGGGGGTCATCCCAACCGCTTACAAGGTTATCTGTAACAAGGCGGATATTTCTGCGCTTACTTGTAATGCAATAGTTGAGGTTAAGACGAGCAAACTCAATCTGTCTGGGAGGCTCCTCGAAGCCAATCTGCTCAATAAACCAGTTGTAAAGAGGTCTGTGGTTTTCAAACTCAAGTGAGCAGAGAGAGTAGGTAACGCCCTCGCGAGCATCTGAAAGAGGATGTGCGAAGTCATAAATGGGGTAAACACACCACTTGTCACCTGTCTGGTGGTGGCTTGTGTGCATAATTCTGTAAATGGCAGGGTCACGCATATTCATATTAGGTGACGCCATATCAATCTTTGCACGGAGCACCTTTGCGCCATCGGGGAATTCGCCGTCTGTCATACGCTTGAAAAGGTCAAGGTTTTCTTCAACGCTTCTGTCACGGTAGGGACTGTTTTTACCGGGCTCTGTGAGAGTTCCGCGGTATTCACGCATCTCGTCAGCGGTAAGATCATCAACATAAGCCTTACCGTCCTTAATAAGTTTTATTGCACACTCATAAAGGAAATCAAAGTAGCTTGAAGCATAAAGACACTGCTCCCACTTGAAGCCGAGCCACTCAATATCTTCCTTTATTGACTCTACGTACTCAATATCCTCCTTGGAGGGGTTTGTATCATCAAGGCGGAGGTTACACACACCACCGTACTTCATTGCAGTTGTAAAATCAATGCAGATGGCCTTTGCATGTCCTATGTGAAGATAACCGTTGGGCTCCGGAGGGAAACGTGTCTGCACACGGGTGTTGACACCCTCTTTTAATTCTTCATCAATAATATCGTGGATAAAATTACCCGGGGTTTCAAAAATTTCTTCCATAATGTATTCTCCTTAAAATAATCAGATAGCGCTGATTACTGCATTTATTCTTTCAATAACCTTATCCTTGCCCAGAAGCTTCATAATCGAGCAAAGGTCGGGTGTATTACGTCTTGAAGTAACCGCAAGACGGATGACTGTTGAAACATCACCAACGTGACCCTTGAAAGCATCGGGATTTTGCTTGTACTCTTTTACATTTGGTGTAAAACCAAGGGGCTCGCACAAATCCTTAACCTTTTGGAACCATACATCCTTGTCATCTGCAGGGTCATAAACCGCCTTGTAGCTCTCAAGGATAGCCTTTGCATCTTCCTTCTGAATATTTTCGGGAAGTTCAAAAACCGGCTCGTAATATTCATCAAAAAGGTATGAGTAATATTCCTTAACCTCGCTCCATTTTGCAATATCCTTGCGGGGCTTGGGGCTTTCACGGTCAATATTTACCATATCACGTGAGCGTGCGGGATTTACGGTAAACACCTTGCAGAAGTCGGGGTCATATTTTTCTGCCCACTCTGCAATACAGTCATAGACCTTGTCCGCTGTCATAACGGAAATAACGTTTTTACTTACGTCATTGAGCTTAACAAGGTCGAAAAGACAACCGCTGGGACTCATTTTCTTAAGATTAAAGGGGAATTTGAAGGCATCCTCTTTTGGATTTGCTCTGCGCCAATCCTCAAAGTTTGAATTGAGAAGAGTAAGCAGATATTCAATAAGGCTCTCTTTCGGGAAGCCCTGCTCCACAAAGTAGCTTACTGCTGCCTCAGGATCCTTTCTCTTCGAAAGCTTACGCTTTGTGCCGTCCTCTTCATCAATTTTCATTACCTGTGGTGTGTGTGCATATTTGGGCACTCTGAAGCCGCAAGCCTTAAAAAGTGCAATGTGCTTGGGAACGGATGAAATCCACTCCTCACCACGGATAACGTGAGTTGTTCTCATAAAGTGGTCGTCGCAGGCATGTGCGAAGTGATAGGTAGGAATACCATCAGACTTAAGAAGAACCTCGTCAATAATATTCTCGGGCATTTCTATTTTGCCGCGGATCATATCATCAAAGAAAATTCTTTTGTCCTCACTACCGCTTGAACGGAAACGGAGAACATAGGGCTTGCCTGCCTTGATATTTTCTTCAATTTCCTCAAAGGAAAGGTCGCGGCACCTTGCCCATTTACCGAAGTAGCCCCAAATAAGAGCGTCGCCCTTCTCCTGCTCCTCGCGGATAGCGGTGAGCTCCTCTGCCGAGCAGAAGCAAGGATATGCAAGACCCTGTTCAACAAGCTGTTTTGCAACTATGTGGTAGATGTCGGCACGCTTGCTCTGTGTATAGGGACCGTAATCACCCTTTTCGGACTCAAAGCCTGTAACGCCCTCGTCAAAGTCAACACCGAAGGCATCAAAGCCGTTAATGATGGCAGAAACACCGTCGTCAATTTCACGCTTTTTGTCAGTATCCTCAATACGAAGATAGGCTACACCACCCGTTGCCCTTGCCGTGAGCACATCAACAAGTGCACCGAAAAGACCTCCGATGTGAAGATAGCCTGTGGGTGAGGGAGCAAAACGGGTAACACGTGCACCCTCCTTAAGTCCCCTTTCAGGATATTTTTCCTCAAGCTCTGCAACTGTGCCCGTAACATCAGGGAACAGGAGCTCCGCTAATTTTTTGTAATCAAAATCCATATCTAAAACTCCAATTCGGGTAAAGCTGAAATTCACAATACCCCAATATATAATTCAACATCTTATTATTGCAGAAAATCGCAAAAGTATCAAGGGTTTTTCAAGAAATTTTGTAAGGCAATAAAAAAGATTTTTCTGCTATTTTTATCACCAATTGTTTGAAACCACAACTTATTTGTGATAATATAATTCCGCGACAGCAATTTAAAATTTTCCACAAAGGATGCCGACCTATGAAAAAAATTCTGATCTTATTAATCATGTTAGCAATCTGTGTTTTGTTCTCCTCGTGTATAGCAGATAACGGAAATACAACCACCGAACCCTCAACTACAGAAAAGTCCGGTACAATTGTTAAAATCCATCCTTCTGACGAGGAAGTTTATTCTACAGAAACACCAACCTTAGTTGAAAACAATACCTCTTCAAGTACACTCAAAATAACAAAAAACTACGCTAAATACGGCAAGTATATTGATAAAAGTGTTGATATTGCGTTAAATGATTTTCCGGATGCAGAAAAACTTACTTATAAATCAGGTGCATACGGTGCATTTGAACTCAAAATCACAGATACTGTAGGACTGATATACGACAACAATATTTGCACAGCTTTCTACTGTACGGCAAGTGATTTGTATCCCGGCATCTCATCTACAAATACAAATATGACAAAGGATGAATTTGAAGGTTATCTTAAAATATCAGCAAATCTCGAACAAGGTGATGCTTATCAAAAATCGTTATTATCATATACAGATGAAGGTTATTACTTCTGGGTATATTGCGAAACTAACGACACTATTATCCTTAACGAAACATCATTTACAGTAAAAAAACATTCCTGAAGTTGCTCAATAGAATTAATTTTATATAAATCACAAAATTGGGGGTATAGTTTTTGCTATACCTCTTTTCATATATATAAAAATGTGGTAGAATTTTTGTGTATATTCATATGTATGTCACTTGCTTATTTGTGATCATATTTGAATATTCTGTTCGTATGTAAACATATACGCGCGACATTCACTAACGGAGGAATTGAAATGAACAAAAAATTAAGATTGTTGACAGCACTTTTACTCATCGCCATTTATATTTTTACTCTTGCCTGTTGCGGTGGCAAAAAGGATGCAAAAGAAACAGAGGCTGCTGTTGATGCAGTTTCAGAGGAAACAACACAGCTTGTTCTCCCTGACCTTATGGCACTTTACAAGCAGAAGCTTATCGACCTTTCCAACGACCCCTCAGAGCTTGGCAACAATTTTACAATGAATTTGCAGAGCTTTGACATTGTTGACGTTACAAACGATGGTATTATCGACCTTATTCTGAAAATTGACTGTGTACCTATGGCAGAGATGAGGGGCTATATTTACACCTACTCACCCGAGCAGGATAGTGTAATTCAGCTTTCACAGGTAAGTATAAGTAATGTATACTACAGAAACGGTTACGTTGTCAGTTCGGGAGCGCGTAATTTTTCAGAAGCATCTATGACAATTTGGCCATATACAGTAAGAGACGGCATAAACAGTGAGCAGGCGCTTTACCAGGGATATTCTTGTGACAAAGAGGCTTGCGGATATTCAGACGTCGTTTTCCCTGCTGCTGATGACAAGGACAATGACGGTGTTATTTACTACTTCGGTGATGCAAATGCCGCTACTCTTCCACCCCTCACACTTGCAGAATACGAGGCAGAGGTTAACAAGGTTATCCCCGAAAGCGAAAAGATAGTTATCAATTACAAAAACATTACTACAGAAAACATTGAAGCAATCCAATAAAAACGAAAGAGAAAAAATGGAAAGAAAAAACAGTAGTATTAAGCTGATAAAACGATTTTTGCCCTACTACAAGGCACATTACAAGACCCTGATATTTGACCTTTTCTGTGCCGCGCTTACAACGGTGTGCGAGCTTGTGCTCCCCCTTATTGTGCGCTACATAACCGATGCAGTTATTGAGGATATTGCCCTGCTTACCACAAGGGCGATTCTCACAATCGGTGTAATGTACTTAATACTTCGCATTATTGATGCACTTGCAAATTACTACATGGCATCCATAGGTCACATTATGGGCACCAAGATGGAAACAAGTATGCGCCGTGACCTTTTTAACCACCTGCAGAAGCTGTCATATTCATATTATGACGACACCAAGGTTGGTACAATTATGTCACGTATCACATCGGACTTGTTTGACGTTACGGAGTTTGCTCACCATTGCCCTGAGGAGTTTTTTATTGCAGGTATCAAAATCATTGTTTCATTTACAATACTTTGCTTCATAAATGTACCCCTCACACTTCTGCTATTTGCGGTTATCCCTGTTATGGCGCTTTGCCTCAACTACTTCAAAAAGCGTATGAAACAGGGCTTCAGAGAATCCCGCGTGGTTGTTGGTGAGCTTAACAGTCAGATTGAGGATTCACTCCTGGGTATCCGCGTCGTAAAGTCCTTTGCCAACGAGTCCATTGAGGAGAAGAAATTCAAGAAGGGCAACGAAAAGTTCCTTGAAATCAAGTCAAAGGTTTATAAATATATGGGCTCTCACAGCTCCATCAATAGGGCATCCGAGGGACTTATGTACATCGTTATCGTAGTGGCAGGTGCTTTCTTCCTTGTGAAGGGCAAAATACAGGCGCCCGATTACATTGCATATCTCCTTTACATCGGTACACTCCTTACCTCTATCCGAAAAATCATTGACTTTGCCGAGCAATTCCAGCGTGGTATGACAGGTATCGAACGTTTCAACGAAATTATGGATACAGACCCCACAATCTTCAACAAGGAAAACGCCAAGGAGCTTGTTGTCACCGACGGTACTATTGATTTCAACAACGTTTCTTTCAGATACTCCGAGGAAACAGAGGAAATTCTGTCAGACGTGAGCATCAACATAAAAAGTGGCGAGAGCGTTGCACTTGTTGGCCCTTCAGGTGGTGGTAAAACAACTATCTGTAACCTTATCCCCCGTTTTTACGAGGCAACAGAGGGTTCAATCACCATTGACGGCACTGATATCCGAGATGTTACACTCAAAAGCCTTCGCGAAAATATCGGTATAGTTCAGCAGGACGTTTACCTTTTCTCAGGTACTGTCCGCGAAAATATTGAGTATGGCAAGCCCGGTGCTACTGATGATGAAATATGGGAAGCCGCCCGTCTTGCAGGCGCAGATGAATTCATCAAAAAACTGCCTGACGGAATTGACACCTATGTTGGTGAGCGTGGTGTAAAGCTTTCGGGCGGTCAAAAGCAGAGAATAAGCATTGCCAGAGTATTTCTTAAAAACCCGAAAATACTTATTCTTGACGAGGCAACAAGTGCCCTTGATAATGAAAGTGAGTTCCTTGTTCAACAGTCACTTGAACGATTGGCTCAAGGCAGAACAACAATTACAGTAGCCCACAGATTAACAACAATCAAAAATGCAGATACTATTCTTGTTATTACAAAGGACGGCATTGCCGAAAGCGGTAACCACACGGAGCTTATAATGCAAGACGGCATTTATGCCAAAATGTACACTATGTACGGTGATATGGTTAAATAAAAACTTTAACAGACCTGTTATGAGGTGATTTTATGTCAAATTATCCTACCCCACACATCAACGCTACACCCGAGGATTTTGCCAAAACCGTGCTTATGCCCGGTGACCCGTTAAGAGCAAAATTCATCGCTGAGAATTTCCTTGACTCTCCCCGACTTGTGAACAACGTTCGCGGTATTCAGGGCTACACAGGCTCCTACAAGGGTGTGCCTGTTTCGGTTATGGCATCGGGTATGGGTATGCCCTCAATCGGAATTTACAGTTATGAGCTTTTCAACTTCTTTGATGTAGAAAACATTATCCGTGTTGGCTCAGCAGGTGGTATGAGCGAGAAGGTAAATGTCCGCGATATTATTATCGCACAGGGGGCTTGCACAGACTCCGATTACGCTCACAACTTCCGTTTACCGGGAACCTTTGCACCCATTGCAGATTACAAATTACTAAGCACCGCGGTAAGCAAGGCAGAGGAAATGAACCTTTCATTTACCGTTGGAAACGTGCTATCATCTGATGTATTTTATGGTGATATGACAGGGCTTTCGCCTGAGGAAGCATCTTCCTCCCTTTGGGGTAAAATGGGTGTTCTCGGTGTGGAAATGGAAGCTGCGGCACTTTATATGAATGCTGCAAGGGCAGGCAAATCCGCCCTTGCTGTTCTTACAGTTTCCGACCACTTGCTCACAGGAGAATCACTTTCAGCAGAGTTAAGGCAGAATTCATTTACAGATATGATGAGGCTTTCACTTGAAACGGCGGTCAGCTTATGATGAATAAAATCAAACGAATTTTCCTTGTTGTCCTGGACAGCTTCGGCATAGGCGAAGCTCCCGACAGCGCAGACTTTGGTGATAATGGCTGTAACACTCTGAAAGCAGTATCTCAGTCACCATATTTCAATATTCCGAACCTGCTTAATCTTGGTTTTTCTCATATTGATGGAGCTGAGTTTTCAGGCAAGGGCGCATTGCATTCGCAGGTTGCAAGGCTTTGTGAAAAATCGAAGGGCAAGGATACCACAATCGGCCACTGGGAGATTGCGGGTATTGTATCAGATAAGCCTTTACCCACCTTCCCTGACGGCTTCCCGCAGAGTTTCATTGACGCTTTCAGTAAGGCTACGGGAAGAACAATTATCTGCAACAAGACATATTCGGGCACAGAGGTTATTAAGGACTATGGCGAGGAACATCTGAAAACAGGTGCACTCATCTGCTACACCTCGGCAGACAGCGTTTTTCAGATAGCTGCCCACGAGGATATTGTGCCCACAGATGAATTATATGAATACTGCCGTATTGCCAGACAGATGCTCAAGGGTAATCTTGGTATCGGCAGAGTTATTGCTCGACCCTTTAACGGTGAATACCCCTTTAAGAGAACGAAAAACAGACACGATTTTTCCCTCGCACCACCTGCTGACACTATGCTTGACCGCTTGAAGAATGCGGGTTTTGACGTTATCGGTGTGGGTAAAATCAACGATATTTTTGCAAATCAGGGTATTACGGAATACGTTTACACAGAAAACAACGCTGACGGTATGTCAAAAACAAGTGACCTGCAGAAGCGTGATTTTAACGGTCTTTGCTTCGTGAACCTTGTTGATTTTGATATGCTTTACGGTCACAGACGTGACCGGGACGGCTATGCAAGGGCAATTACGGAGTTCGATAATTGGTTGGGTGATTTTATAGAGAAAATAGAATCCTCGGATGCACTTATAATCACCGCTGACCACGGCTGTGACCCTGATTTCAAGGGCACCGACCACACAAGAGAAT